>NZ_JBFRNC010000056.1:0-81380 GCF_041470825.1 Vibrio sp. 10N.261.55.A10
CCGCGATGAACCTTTTTTTTATGGATACAGTAATAGTAATCAGGATGAGCAAGTGACTGGTTGTTACGTAGAAGGTTGAGTTAGAGCAAAGAACAGATACAACGATAGTTAGAACGAGATAACGGACGTAAAACAGGATTTTTGAATACTTAGAGAGGGTATTGCTAATGGAGAAGAGTGTTGCGGTAAAACTGAGGGGGGAAACAAATTTGAGAGAGAAAGTGACGCAAGTTGCTGTTGCAACCTGCGCCGACTTAAAATCTTATAGAGCTACAACGTTTGCAGCTTGAAGACCTTTTTGGCCTTGCTCTACTTCGAAAGACACTTGTTGGCCTTCTTTAAGAGTCTTGAAACCTTCAGAAGCGATTGCACGGAAGTGTACGAATACGTCAGCGCCGCCGTTGTCTTGAGTTAGGAAACCGAAACCTTTCTCTTCGTTAAACCATTTTACTACGCCGTTTGTTTTGTTAGACATGATGTGTCCCTTATATAAAAATAAAAAATTAATCGCCAAAAGTGCGATGCGCTGAAAGCTTGAATTATTTAATGTATCTATGAAGCCAAGGGAAACACTGAGAATAACAATGAAGCAATACTAAGGGTTTTACTTTACAACTGATGTTTCATTTAATAACTCTGAAAACAGAGCGAGGCCATTCTTGGTGATCTGGGTCGGGTTGTAAAGCTTTATTTGAAAATAATTGATGTTTTTTTGTTCGGTTGGCTTGAATTCAAGCCCAGCTAGGTCGCCGGGCTTGATTTGTAAGACTTTGATCTCAAAAAATTTACTCGTCCGGCTGCTTAGTTCTGAGATCGACATATGGCCAGTAATGGTGACCGACTCGAATCAACAGAGTTGCTGCTGCTAAGATAAATGCCGCTAAAGATAACCAAACGATCAATACCGCATCGAGTTCTTTCATGCCCAAAGTGATGTAACGAGCAATCGCCATCATCGCGATATAGATTGGGTATCGCACTGGGATCTTACCGTTCATCACAAACTGCTGAACCATCGCCAACACTTCTAAATAGATAAACATCAGCAGAATGTCGGTCAATTGCACTCGGCGTTCAGCGAAGACATGCATGAACTCTTCGACCATCGCAAACAAGGTCGCGAGCGTGATCGCCACCAGCAATACCGCTTCCATAATGTGGAATACTTTTAAAAACGGCTTACTAAAAGATTTAGGTAAGTGAGAAGGCATAGTCACTCTTCAAAAAATAATTAATCCAGTCTCTACAATAGCATGCATCAATATAAGTCGCGTACTGTCAAAGCACCGACTTTAGGCTAACGCCATCAACTCATCGGTAACCAACATTAAGAAGCAACGGTAAAAAGCAACAAATACAAAAATGGCCCCGCATTCACTGCAGAGCCATCTGTTTGTCTTTTACTTAGCGACTTCTTAGTGACTAATTAGCCTTAAAGCAGAATCAGGTAAGTTAAGAACACCACACACAGTCCGTAGATAAGCGGGTGTACTTCTTTGCGCTTACCTGCCACAACCATTGTGAATGCGTAGCTGATGAAGCCCATCGCCATACCGTTCGCTGGAGAGAAGCTTAGCACTGTGAACATGATGGTAAAGAAGGCTGCAATGCGTGACTCTTTCTTTTCCCAGTTGATCTGACCAAGACGACCTACCATGTAGATGCCGACTACTACCATCGCCGGTGCAACCATTGCAGCCGAGAAGATAGAGAAGATTGGGTATAGGAATAGCGAGATTAGGAACAAACCTGCTACCATCACTGCCGCTAAGCCCGTTTTCGCACCTTGAGAAGACGCAATACCTGACTCAGAGAATGCGGTAATTGATGTGGTACCAAGAATAGAGCCAATCACAGTACCGCCCGCATCTGCTACTAGAGCCGATTTCGCGTTTGGCACCTTACCGTCTTTATCGATGATGCCCGCATCACGGCCAACGCCGACAATGGTGCTCAAGCCATCAAAGAAATCGACAATCAAGAATATAAGTACGATGAACAGTAGGTCGAACATTTTCTCTGGCGTGAAAGCAGAGAAATCAAAGATAGCGCCGAAGCTGCCTGCCATGCTTGGTGGCATAGCAATGAACTGCTCTGGGATTGGTGCGTTTGAAGTGCCCATGAAGACGTCAGCAAGAATCGTCAATACGATAGCAGAAACGAATGAGATGAACGTTGCTAGCTTGATGTCACGAACCATACAACCCAGTGCGATGAAGATACTCACGTAAGCGATGATCACTTTTGGATCAGAAATGTCGCCTAAGCCTACCAATACGAATGGGTTAGAAACGATGATGCCCGCATTCTTAAGACCTAAGAAAGCAATGAACAGTCCGAGAGACACGGTAATCGCCAACTTCAAATCTTCAGGAATCGATTCAATCATCGATTTACGAATATTGGTCAATGAGAACGCAAGGTACAAAATACCAGATAGGAAGATACCGAACAGCGCTTCATTCCAAAGCACGGCAACAGATCCACTTAACAGCAGACCTTTGAAAAAGCCGTTCATACTCATGCCCGGCGCTAGCATTACAGGATAGTTGCCCCAAATGCCCATAATTAGGGTTGCGATTGCCGCAGACAGAGCCGTTGCAGTAAACACGGCACCTTTGTCCATGCCTGGAATATCACCCAAAATTGCTGGGTTAACCGCCAGAATGTAACTCATCGCCAAGAAAGTAATGAAACCCGCATACAGCTCAGTGCCAATCGTGGTTTTTCTTTCAGTGATTTTAAACATCGAATCAAGCGAGCCAGAGGTGTTCTGGGCTTTCAGGGTGGAATCGGTACTCACAACAAAACCTTTGCAATAAATTAAGAATTTGGTGATTCAAATGCTGTGAGAATAGAGAGGTCTCTACACTAAAAACTGTAGTCACCAAGGTAGGCTCGGTAGTAGAAACATCTAGTCCATATCACTAGATATATACAGCATTTAATCGTTTGCGCGGATTGTAAGGATTGAGATTAAAACTTCAACAAATTTTGTCCAGATCACATAAAAAAGTACCGATGACGAGTCATTACATTTATACAAAGATCTTTGAGAAGATCATTTGCTGATAAATAACGATCAAGCCAGTTGTTCTCAATCATCTAAATATGCTACTCTTCGCCTCCATTTTTCTGACCTAATTTTCACCAGTTGCTTCTATTAGTTTTACTCGTTATCTCTTTATAGACGTAACCAACGGCACAATTAGTAGATGCGCCATCGGAACAAAAATTAGAGTCAGTGCTATCTTTTAAAGTGTAGGTTTATTGCCTTCACTCAATCCAACCAACAGTGGAAATATACAGATGGGCAAAGGTACTCTTTACATCGTATCTGCACCTAGTGGCGCAGGTAAGTCGAGCTTGATCTCAGCAATGCTAGAAACCAATCCAACCTACGCAATGAAGGTATCTGTTTCACACACCACTCGCGGTATGCGCCCTGGTGAAGAAAATGGTGTTCACTACCACTTCGTAGAGAAGCATCATTTTGAAGACCTTATTACTAAAGGTGAATTCCTAGAATACGCTGAAGTGTTCGGCAACTACTACGGTACTTCACGCGTTTGGATTGAAGAAAACCTAAACCGCGGTATCGATGTATTCCTAGATATCGACTGGCAAGGTGCTCGTCAGATCCGTGAACAAATGCCTCAAGCGAAGAGTGTATTCATTCTTCCACCATCAAATGGTGAACTAGAGCGTCGTTTGAATGTTCGCGGTCAAGACAGCGACGAAGTTATTGCGAAACGCATGAGCGAAGCAAAATCAGAGATTTCTCACTATGCAGAATATGATTATGTGATCGTGAATGACGACTTTGATGCAGCCCTAATGGACTTCAGAGCTATCATTCGTGCGGAACGCTTAAAAGAAGATAAGCAAGCAGCGAAATACAACGGCATGCTTACTGCTTTATTAGCGGAATAATCTAGATCCCCTAGATTTTCTATTGAGATAAGTATACGGTGATCTAGAAAGTATCTAGTTAAACTTGTATACTTTCTCGTCATCAAAAATTTATTAGTTAATTACTATTTGGAGTCCTCATGGCACGCGTAACTGTTCAAGACGCTGTTGAAAAAGTTGGCAACCGTTTCGACCTAGTTCTTATTGCGGCTCGCCGCGCACGTCAAATGCAAACTGGCGGTAAAGATTCACTAGTGCCTGAAGAAAACGATAAGCCAACGGTTATCGCTCTTCGCGAAATTGAAGAAGGTCTTATCACTAAAGACGTACTAGATGCTCGTGAACGTCAAGAGCAACAAGAGCAAGAAGCGGCTGAACTTGCAGCAGTAAGCAGCATCGCTCACACTCGTTAAGAACGTCATTCGAACTAATTAACCTTCCGGGCCTTTAATTTGTATCTATTCGATAGCCTCAAAGACGTTGCCCAAGAATACCTAACAGAGCCTCAAATTGAGGCTCTGCGTCAATCTTATGTGGTAGCGAGAGACGCCCATGAAGGGCAAACCCGCTCAAGCGGTGAACCATACATTATCCACCCTGTAGCTGTTTCAAGAATCCTGGCAGAAATGCGTCTGGATATCGAAACCCTGCAAGCTGCTCTGCTTCATGATGTCATCGAAGACTGTGATGTCACTAAAGAAGATCTAGAGGAAAAATTTGGCAATACCGTTGCTGAATTGGTTGATGGTGTATCTAAGCTGGATAAGCTTAAATTTCGTGATCGCAAAGAAGCGCAAGCAGAGAACTTCCGCAAGATGGTTCTCGCCATGGTGCAAGACATCCGCGTTATCTTGATCAAATTAGCTGACCGTACTCACAACATGCGCACGCTTGGGGCACTTCGTCCTGACAAAAAGCGTCGTATTGCTCGTGAAACCCTAGAGATTTATTCTCCACTAGCTCACCGTCTTGGTATTCATAACATCAAGACCGAACTAGAAGAGCTGGGCTTTGAAGCCCTCTATCCTAACCGTTATCGCGTACTTAAAAACGTAGTGAAAGCTGCGCGTGGTAACCGTAAGGAAATGATCCAACGTATCCATAGCGAAATTGAAGGCCGCCTTGAAGAGGTCGGTTTGCCTGCTCGCGTACTTGGTCGTGAAAAAAACCTGTTCTCCATCTACAACAAGATGAAAACTAAAGAGCAGCGCTTCCACACCATTATGGACATCTACGCTTTCCGCGTCGTGGTTGATACCCCAGATACTTGTTATCGCGTACTTGGTCAGGCTCACAGCCTGTACAAGCCTCGCCCTGGCCGCATGAAAGATTACATTGCGGTACCAAAAGCCAACGGCTACCAATCTCTGCACACGTCAATGATCGGCCCTCACGGGGTGCCAGTTGAGGTTCAGATCCGTACTGAAGATATGGATCAAATGGCAGACAAAGGTGTCGCAGCGCACTGGTCTTACAAAGGCAACGGCTCACGCAGCAGTAATGGCACGACCGCACAGGTTAAAGCACAACGTTGGATGCAGAGCTTACTTGAGCTGCAACAAAGCGCAGGTAACTCATTCGAATTCATTGAAAACGTTAAGTCTGATCTGTTCCCTGATGAGATCTTTGTGTTCACGCCGAAAGGTCGCATTGTCGAACTTCCTGCGGGCGCAACAGCGGTCGATTTTGCTTACGCGGTACATACCGATGTCGGCAACATGTGTGTAGGTGCTCGTGTAGACATGAACCCTTACCCACTCAGCAAATCGCTGAAGAACGGTCAAACTATTGAGATCATCAGTGCTCCGGGCGCACGTCCGAATGCAGCATGGCTCAACTACGTAGTGACCTCACGCGCACGTACAAAGATCCGTCAGGTTCTAAAAACCATGCGTCGTGAAGAGTCGATCACGCTAGGCCGTCGTTTACTGAATCATGCACTTGGCGAACACTCTATTGCCGATATCGGCCAAGAGAATATTGACCATGTATTGTCTGACTTACGTCTAGAAAGCGCTGAAGACTTACTGGCGTCGATTGGTCTTGGTGAGCTGATGAGTATCGTAATTGCTCGTCGTCTGCTTGGTGATGCTGACGAACTGACTGAAGTAGAAAACAACAGTGACACACCGAGGAAGAAACTTCCGATCCGTGGTGCTGAAGGTCTACTACTGACGTTCGCTAACTGTTGTCACCCGATTCCAGATGATCACATCATTGCCCATGTATCGCCAGGTCGTGGCCTTGTGGTTCACCGTGAAACGTGTCCAAACGTTCGTGGTTACCAGAAAGAACCAGACAAATACATGGCGGTTGAATGGTCTGACGATTACGACCAAGAGTTCACCGCTGAACTTCAGGTTGATCTGCAGAACCACCAAGGTGCACTGGCTGAGTTAACTAACGTTATCTCAAAAACAGGCTCTAACATTCACGGTATTTCAACCGAAGAACGTGATGGACGCCTGTACACAGTGACTATCTTGCTGACCACCAAAGATCGTGTTCACCTTGCAAGTATTATGAAAAAGCTACGTGTGATGCCACACGCGCTGAAAGTAAGACGTCGTAAGAACTGATCAAAGTAAAGATGAGGGATTCGAGATGGCGAGATGCGAAGAGCAAAAGACTTCGTGACTCACCATCTTGGCTCCACATTTTTTTTAATCTTTTCGTATCTCGATTACCCGTATCCCGCATCTGCTCTTCATCCCTTCGCATCTCGATTACCCGAATCCCGAACCTGCTCTTAATCCCTTCGAATCTCGTTTACTCGCATCCCGTATCTGCTTCTAAGCTTTATCCTGTACAAAAATCCAGTAAAATGCTTGAATAGATTATCTCTCTTACGTTTATGAGCCTTGTTATGTCACAGCTTTTATCTGCTATCCCTCTCAACTCTTTATCTGGAGTCGGCGCTAAAGTCGCAGAGAAACTGGAAAAGGTTGGGCTTAACAACGTACAAGACCTACTGTTTCACCTACCTTTACGATACGAAGATCGAACACGCATCTACCCAATCGTAAAACTGCACGCTGGCCTTTGGGCTGCAGTACAAGGCAAGGTCATGCATGTCGATACCATTTTCGGTAAACGTAAGATGTTGGCGGTAAAGATCAGTGATGGTAATGGCACTATTACACTGCGTTTTTTCAACTTCACTGCAGGCATGAAGAATAACTTTGCCGAAGGCAAACAAGTGCATGCTTATGGTGAGATCAAGCGCGGTAATATGGGGCTTGAGATCGTCCACCCTGACTACAAATTCTTTGCGCCGAGGCAACAGCCAGACGTTGAAGCCAATCTGACTCCGGTGTACCCAACCACCGAAGGGCTAAGACAAGTCACGCTGCGTAATCTTACCGATCAAGCCTTAGAGCTAATCGACAAGGCCGCAGTTAACGAGCTTCTCCCATCAGGTTTATACGACCACCAAATTACCCTCGCACAAGCACTGCATACCATTCACAGGCCGCCCCCGGGCATTGACCTAGAGCTGTTTGATGAAGGCAAGCACCCTGCGCAACTGCGCCTAATTATGGAAGAGTTACTGGCTCAAAACCTGTCTATGTTGTCTGTTCGTAGCAAAGGGCAGCAAGACAAGGCAATGCCTTTTCCTCCAGTAAACACCCTTAAAGATAAGCTACTGGCTCAGCTGCCGTTTTCACCAACCAATGCCCAAGCACGAGTGACCAAAGAGATCGAAGCTGACTTGGAAAAGCCGCATCCTATGATGCGTTTAGTGCAAGGTGATGTGGGCTCTGGTAAAACCTTAGTCGCTGCACTGGCGGCGGTTCGCGCATTGGAACACGGTCAACAAGTAGCACTTATGGCACCCACTGAACTACTCGCAGAACAACACGCGATTAACTTTGCCAACTGGTTTGAGGCAATGGGTATTCAAGTTGGATGGCTAGCAGGTAAGCTCAAAGGCAAAGCTCGTGAAACTGAACTAACACGTATTGCCAGTGGCGAAGCGCAAATGGTGGTCGGTACTCATGCCCTGTTCCAAGAGCATGTCGAGTTCAAAAACCTTGGTTTAGTGATCATTGATGAGCAACACCGATTTGGTGTCCACCAGCGATTAGAGCTACGTGAGAAAGGCGCAAAGCAAGGCTACTACCCACATCAGTTGGTCATGACCGCTACCCCAATCCCACGAACGTTAGCAATGACGGCCTATGCCGACCTCGAAACTTCGATTATTGATGAACTGCCACCGGGACGAACCCCAATTCAAACCGTGGCAATTCCTGATACCAAGCGCGATGATATTGTCGAACGGGTGCGTAATGCGTGTCTCAATGAAGGCAAACAAGCCTACTGGGTATGTACGCTAATTGATGAATCCGAAGTATTAGAAGCGCAAGCCGCGGCCGACACTGCAGAAGAGCTGCAACGCAAACTACCAGATGTAAAAATTGGCTTGGTGCACGGCCGAATGAAACCCGCCGAGAAACAGGCGGTGATGAGAGAGTTCAAAGAGAACAAGCTGCATCTATTGGTTGCGACAACCGTGATTGAAGTGGGCGTGGATGTTCCGAATTCGAGCTTAATGATCATCGAGAACCCAGAACGTCTTGGCCTAGCGCAACTGCACCAACTGCGTGGCCGTGTCGGCCGAGGTTCGGTCGCAAGTCATTGTGTATTGTTGTATCACTCTCCGCTGTCTAAAACCGCTCAGAAACGCCTAGGTGTGCTACGTGAAAGTAACGATGGCTTTGTGATTGCACAGCGCGACTTAGAAATCCGTGGCCCCGGTGAATTGCTCGGTACCAAACAAACTGGCTTGGCTGATTTCAAGATCGCCGATCTAATTCGTGACCAACGTTTGATACCTGAAGTGCAGCGTATTGCGCGTCATATTCACGATAGCTACCCAGACAATGCTAAGGCGATCATCAACCGTTGGTTGGGTGAACGCGATGTTTACTCTAAGGCGTAGTTAACACTAAGGCATAGTTAACACTGAGACCGTATTCAAACGTAAAAAAGGCTTCCTCAAGGAAGCCTTTTTAGTGCTAGTAAACTTTCAGTTCTAGGGCTTAACAGGGAAACTGATCTGCGCTTTTAAGCCACCTTCACTACGATTATTCACGACTACCGCACCTTGATGTTGGCTGACAATACGTTTCACAATTGCTAAGCCCAAGCCCGTTCCTTCGCTACCACGAGCCGTGTCACCACGCGTGAACGGTTCAAACAACTTCCCGATCTGATCCTGCGGGATACCTGGACCATTATCTTCTACCGTTACCCAAGCAAGTTTATTATCCGCCGTCATGCCGGTAGACACTTTGACCCAACCATTACCATAACGCAGCGCATTTACTACCAAGTTACTCACCGCACGCTTCATCGCAATTGGGTTACCAAGCGCGGGCTTCATTGATTCCGGAATATCAGTTTCAATCTGCACTTCGTATCCACCTTCAGAGCTAGAAACCTCGCGAGCAATATCGTCAACAAACACCGCTTGGAATGAATCTCGATCAACGGGTTTTAAGTAGTCCATAAACTGGCTGATGATCTCGTTACACTCTTCAGTATCACTGATGATGCCTTCCGCTAAGTAACTGTCTTCTGGTGACATCATCTCAGTCGCTAAACGAATACGCGTTAACGGAGTACGTAAATCATGACTGATACCTGCCATCAACAAAGCGCGGTCTTCTTCGAGTTCTTGGATACCTTTCGACATCTGATTAAAGGCTCGGGTTACTGAACGAATCTCTTGCGCACCTTGTACTGGCAGGGGTGGTGGAATATCACCTCGCCCGACACCTTGCGCGGCTTTCTCCAGCGCAATCAACGGACGGTTTTGCAATCGGATAAACAGCCAACCACCTGCGACAATCAACAGCGCCATGATCAGACTGTTACGAAACAGTGGTGCAAAATCCTCTTCTTGCAGCTCTGATAACGGAATACGAATTAAAGAGTTGGGTAACTGCGCAATGTCCATCCACAGTACATAACTCTCTTTCCCCAAGATCAGCCGCACTTCGGTTTCAGAACCCAGCTCTTTGGTCATCTCCTCGCTCATCAAGTCAATCGCAACGGCGTGGTAATACTCACCCGCCGCTTCGCTGCCCTTGGCGTGAACGGTTACCCCGAGCTGTTCAAGCACACGCTGACGCAATGGCGCATCGATCTCGATATCACTGCCTTGGTCCAATACCAGGTTTAGCTCGTGAGCCAAAATCTTATTAAACTGCTGCAAACTTGGCATCAACGCATAGTTAAACACCGCGTAATAAGAAAAAATTTGGCTAGCGACCAATAGCGTTAAGAAAAGCACTATCGACTGAGTAAAGGAGCTACGTATACGCATGGGGTACCCGAGATGTAGAAAGATAAAGAAAGTGTTATATGACTATAACTCTAAACCATTGTGCTGAATAGAAAACGGGCCATCGCATATTAATGAGATGACCCGTAAGATTCACAGAATCGATAAAGCTACTGTAGAGCTTATTAAGCTGAATTACACAGCTTTGCCATCTGGAACGAATACATAACCCAAGCCCCACACCGTTTGGATGTAGCGAGGTTTGCTTGGATCTTCTTCAACTAGACGACGCAGACGTGAAATCTGAACATCGATAGAACGTTCCATTGCTGAATACTCACGGCCACGAGCCATGTTCATCAGCTTATCGCGAGACATTGGCTCACGAGCATTCGTTACCAAGGACTTAAGAACCGCAAATTCACCCGAAGTAAGCGGCATTGGCTCTTCACCGCGGAACATTTCGCGAGTACCTAGGTTCAAACGGAATTCACCAAATTCAACCACAGACTCTTCTGTACTTGGTGCGCCCGGCGCTTCAATGACTTGGCGACGCAGTACCGCTTTAATACGAGCAAGCAGTTCACGTGGGTTAAATGGTTTTGGCAGGTAATCATCAGCACCCACTTCCAAGCCCACAATGCGATCCACTTCATCACCCTTTGCTGTAAGCATCAGGATTGGTAGCGAGTTGTTTGCGTTTCGTAAACGACGACAGATCGATAGACCATCTTCGCCCGGCAACATTAAATCCAATACCATCAAGTGAAAATTTTCACGGGTTAACAGGCGGTCCATCTGCTCACTGTTTGCCACGCTACGCACTTGAAAGCCCTGCTCTGACAGATAGCGTTCTAACAGTGCACGTAAACGAGCATCGTCATCGACCACTAAAATTTTGTAGTTTTCTTGCATGTAATGGTTCCACCTATTAAAGCTTAAACCTAAGGTTAAGCATTCTTGGTAAATTGTATATTGGTATAAGACATTAAAAATGTAACATTATTGGAGAAAAAGTCGCCTAAATAATTGTTAACGTATGTTGCCTTTCTATATATTCTATCTTAGATCATCATTTCATTAAGTCAGATTTATGAAAACCAAACTTATTACTCGAGAAGGTTATAACAAGCTCAAAGCAGAACATGACCACTTATGGCACGAGAAACGCCCTGAAATTACTAAGATAGTCACTTGGGCGGCAAGCCTTGGAGATCGCTCAGAAAACGCAGATTACACCTTCAATAAGCGTCTACTTCGTCAGATCGATCGCCGAGTGCGTTTTTTAAGAAAGTTCCTACCTGATGTCACGATCGTTGATTACTCGCCACAACAAGAAGGTAAGGTATTTTTCGGTGCTTGGGTCGAAATTGAGAATGATGATGGGGAAATTAAGAAGTTTCGAATTGTCGGCCCAGAAGAGATCTACGGCGATGCTAAAGGCTATATCTCTATCGACTCACCAATGGCTAGAGCTCTGCTCAAGAAAGAAGTAGATGACGAGTTTACGGTAAAAACACCGGAAGGCGACAAAGAGTGGTTCATTAACTCGATTCGCTACGCAGACAACGAATAACCAAACTTAATAAACACTTAGCGATAAACTGAGTGTTCAGCAAACCCAAACTCCAGATAAAAGAAAACCCCGCAAGGCTTTCGCCTAGCGGGGTTAAGTCTCTATCGCAGCAATCCGGCTACTGTTTATCTCTTCGAGATAAGGTGCTCCCTGCATCTTTCCTTGATAGTGGCTAAATCCTTTAACCAATTTCCTTTTTGTTCATCGCCATCCTAGCGGTGTCCATTCTAGCCTGTCATCCTGACTGGCGAATCTCATCCAGAGATTATCACTTCCTTGCTGACCACTCATCCTAAGTAATCAAATCTTCATCCTGAAGATACCTAGTCCATTAGGCTTTTTCCTGTTCCTGCCAACTCCCTGTCGACAAGTTAAATATTACGGCAAATGGCCGTGTTTCCTAGATAGTCTTAAAAAACATTTCAGGTGAGAAATACGCCCACAAACACACAATCAAATAAAATCAGCAACTTAGTGTAACATCAAGACGATTTCATCGGTCTAAAGCGACTTAGTCTCACATCACTTGTAAGAGATCTCGCACAAAGCGGGTATCAGAAACGGAAATTCGACTTCTGACAGGATAATTACACAGCCAAAGCTAGAAAAAGCGTACGCTCACCCCCATGTATTTGTCATGATATTAAATAAGAGATTCATCGGATGAGCCAAGCTATCTGTCGACTGATCGCTGAAGAACTGAATGTCCGTTCTGAGCAAGTCACTGCCGCAGTAAACCTAATTGACGACGGTAACACCGTTCCCTTTATTGCCCGCTACCGTAAAGAAGTTACGGGTGGCTTAGACGATACCCAACTACGTAACCTTGATAGCCGCCTTTCATACCTTCGCGAGCTAGACGATCGTCGCCAAACAATTCTTAAGTCGATTCAAGACCAAGGAAAACTCACGCCAGAACTCGAGCGTGATATCACTCAAGCAGACAGCAAGACTCGCCTAGAAGATTTATACCTACCATACAAACCAAAGCGCCGTACCAAAGGTCAGATCGCGATTGAAGCGGGCTTAGAACCACTTGCCGACACACTGTGGAATGAACCACAGCACGATCCAGAAACGGAAGCGGCGAACTTCATCAGCAACGATAAAGGCATTGCCGATACCAAAGCTGCACTCGATGGCGCACGCGCGATCATCATGGAGCGCATTGCGGAAGACGCAAACCTGCTTGAAAAGATTCGCCAACACCTAAATCGTAATGCAGAGCTTGGTGCTCGTGTTGTGGCTGGCAAAGAGAACGAAGGTGAGAAGTTCAAAGACTACTTCGAGCATAACGAAGCTCTGAGCAAAGTACCGTCTCACCGTGCACTTGCCATGTTACGTGGCCGCAATGAAGGCTTCCTAACACTGGCAATGAACGCAGACCCAGAGCAAGAAGAAGGTGTACGTGGTTCTTACTGCGAAAACATCATCTCTGATCACTACGGTATTACCTTAAGCAGCGCACCTGCGGATGCATGGCGTAAGCAAGTGATTAGCTGGGCATGGCGCATCAAGGTTTCTATGCACATGGAAACAGAATTGATGGGCGCAATGAAAGAGCGTGCTGAGATCGAAGCGATTGAAGTATTCGCAACCAACCTAAAAGACCTACTCATGGCAGCGCCAGCTGGCCCTCGAGCAACCTTAGGCTTGGACCCGGGTTTACGTACCGGTTCGAAAATCGCTGTCGTGGATTCAACCGGTAAGGTTCTGGCAACAGAAACGATTTACCCTCACCCACCTCAAAAGCAATACGACAAATCGGCACACGTGGTTGAGCAGATGGTTCGTCAATTCAATGTTGATTTGATTGCGATTGGTAACGGTACGGCTTCACGCGAAACCGACAGCTTTGTGGCTGACGTAATTAAACGCGGCAACCTAAAAGCGCAAAAGATCATTGTTAGCGAAGCGGGCGCATCGGTGTATTCCGCGTCTGAACTAGCTGCAAAAGAGTTCCCGAACATGGATGTATCAATTCGTGGTGCGGTGTCTATTGCTCGTCGTCTGCAAGATCCACTGGCAGAGCTAGTGAAGATTGACCCTAAATCGATCGGTGTGGGCCAATACCAACACGATGTGAGCCAAACTATGCTCGCTAAGCGCCTAGATGCGATTGTCGAAGACTGTGTAAACGCGGTTGGTGTTGATGTGAATACCGCTTCGGCTGCGCTACTGACTCGTGTTGCTGGCCTGTCTAGCACCATCGCTCAGAACATCGTGGACTTCCGTGATGAAAATGGTCGTTTTGAAGCACGTACTACACTGAAAAAAGTCGCACGCTTGGGGCCAAAAGCCTTTGAACAGTGTGCCGGCTTCCTACGTATTATGGATGGCAAAAACCCACTGGATGCATCATCGGTTCACCCAGAAGCTTACCCAGTAGTGAAAAGCATCGCTGAGAAAAACCACAAAGACATCAAATCTCTGGTGGGTAACACCGACTTCTTACGTGGTTTGCACGCGGTTGATTACACCAATGAAAACTTTGGTGTTCCAACGGTCAGCGACATCATCAAGGAGCTGGATAAGCCGGGACGCGACCCTCGCCCTGAGTTCAAGACTGCAACCTTCGCCGATGGCGTAAACAGTGTTTCAGATCTAGAACCGGGCATGATTTTAGAAGGTGTGGTATCGAACGTGGCTAACTTTGGTGCCTTCGTTGATATTGGTGTTCACCAAGATGGCTTAGTGCATATTTCAGCGCTCACCGATCGCTTTGTCTCTGACCCACGTGAAGTGGTTAAAGCGGGCGACATCGTGAAAGTGAAGGTGATGGAAGTGGATGTTCAGCGTAAACGTATTGCACTAAGCATGCGTATGAAGGACGAGCCTGGACAAGACAACCGTGCTCAACGTTCAAGTGCACCTCGTACACAAAACCGCTCGAATCAAAACTCGCAAGGTGGCCAACGCCGTCGTGAAGAGCCGCAACAAAACGCTGCAATGGGTGGAGCATTCGCTGCCGCTTTTGCTAAAGCGAAAAAGTAATCCATTAGCTCATCTAAAAAGCTGATGTGCTTAAAACAGAAAACCTGCATCCCTTAGGGTATGCAGGTTTTTTTATTATGTGTTCAAAAAAGACATCGAAGCTTGGTTGTATTCTTCGTGTTTATACTCAAAATAATTGGAGTTGCAGCTAGGCAACAAGTAAGTTCAGCCCTATGAGCATAGGGGTTCTATGTGATTAGGGTGAACTTACGCAGTTAACAACGCTGCAGCTTCAAGTATGAAGAGTATAATTATAATACGACCAACATCTCTGACGGAGCATGAGGCGCAACAGCATGACCATAATGATACTTTATGACCTTACGTCGTTTCTCCATCTGTCCTTCCTGAATCGCCGCATCTAAAACATGCTTTGGCAGGCGGAAACGCATGGTATAACCTTTGCCTTGATCAGCACTGTATGTTTTCAGTGCCAATAAGCTGAACAGCCGATCAAAAGGGTCTTGTGGCTCTTCTTGGCTAACCGAATTGGCCTCTGACTCGTTCTCCATTTCATAACCTGGATGGTCTGAAGGATCCCAAGCCGACTGCTGCCTTCGTTTATCGTCTGATTTTACCTTACGCTCTGCATTGGTTCTCGCCAATGCTACTGCGGGAGCAACAGGCTCTCGGACTCTATTATCACGCGCAACTTGCTCTGTTTGCACATTAACGGACGGGGCGATTAGTGGCACACTCACTGCAGTTGCAGGTGACACAATCATCGCGAACTCTCCTCAAGAATCGCCCATCACTATTGCCATAGCACTGTTATACCGAGAACGCACAACAGGCATAGCCCAACTTACCGCAATCAGCTCTGGAGAGAGTTAGGTCTGAGTATCATGCAACACGTTGGTGTTATACCAATCGTAGTAAATAACTGATCATCCTAGCTTGTTAAAATGCTCGATAACGGCGTTAGATTTTTTGATTGTAGAATAACTACTTATCGAAACTACTTGTCAAAAAAAAGCTGCCTTGTTCTCAAGCCTTTTACCTACGCTATTTTTGAACACTTACTTACTGTGATTGGTATTAGCTTATATATCGACCAAGCCGGATATATATTTAGCAATTATTTTTGTGCGAAGCTGACAAGCTCACTGCAAAAGGCATCCGCTTCGGTCATAAACGGTGCATGCGAAGACTGGGTAAATATGTATTGCTCGGTATGAGGCAAGGCTGTGCCTAAGTCTTTCGCAACCTTGATTGGCACCAATCCATCTAATCGACCATACAAGCGTAGCATTGGTACTGAAATCTCAGGCAGTTGTTCACGCAGATCGACATCCGACAGCATCTTTAATCCTGCCAATAATGAGTCAGGGTTCGGCAACGGGCGAGACAGCACCGCTTGCTTGAGTTGTTTTACATCTTGCCTTGCTGAAGGGCTGCCCATGGCTTGCAATGCCATAAAGCGTTCGATGGTGGTTTGGAAATCTTCAACCAGTTGCTCGGTGAATGCGCTTAATACGTTGGGCTGAATGCCTCGCCATAACACGGGCTCTTTTGCAGCGGCGAATTTGGGAGAACTGGCGACAGTCACCAGCTTGCTCACGTAATCTGAGTGATGGAGAGCCATGTGCGTTGCGACCAAGCCTCCAAGTGACCAACCCACCCAAATCGCTTGCTTTGGTGCTTCGGCCAAAAGCTGCTGAGCAATCTCTTCAAGATCTTGAGCGTGGCAGTGCGCGCTGTGTCCATACCCTGGTAAATCGACAACATGCACTCGAAAATCAGCTTGTAATGCATTAACGGTTTGTTGCCATACCGCACCGTTCATTCCCCAGCCGTGAACCAGTACTAAATCAGGCCCTTGCCCAGAAACATGCCAATATAACGCGTCACTCATTCTCAATATTCCCTACTTTTTCCATCAGCGATAATCCGCGCTTTTCAGTATGGTGAGCAAAAGGAACACCATAACCCAAAAGCATCACGAGCTATGTTATCCGATTGGCTACAAAAACACACACCACGTCTGGTCACACCTCAATGCCACCTGTGCAAACTTGATAAACTGCCCAGTGATACACATCCTCGATGGTGCAATTCTTGTCTCAAACTCTTTCAGCCAGTACCACGCTGCCAACGATGTGGTTTAAAAACACTGCTCACAGTAGAGCAGTGCGGACAGTGCTTATCTCAACCTCCACCTTGGCATCGCCTCTACTGTGTCGGCGATTACACCTTCCCTACAGCAGGTTACATTCAGCAAATGAAGTACGCTGATAAGTTTTGGTTTGCACGTGATCTATCTAAGCTATTGGCATCACGTATCGAATATCCTGCTCCGCTGATCACCAGCGTGCCGCTGCATTGGCGTCGATATACTCATCGCGGCTTTAATCAAAGTAAGCTGCTAGCCGACTACACGGCTCAAGAGCTTGGCGTTGAAAGTGATGTGCTCTTTCGTCGAATTCGCTCAACGGCTTCCCAGCAGGGGCTGACTAAATCCGCACGATTACACAATCTAAAGAGCGCTTTTGCGCTGCGAAAACAAGACGTTCAAGGAACTATCCCCTCTCACGTCGCGATAATTGATGATGTTGTAACCACCGGCAGTACTGTGTATCAATTATGCCAATTACTACTTGAAGTGGACGTTAAAAGGATTGATATTTACTGCATCTGCCGCACTCCTGAGCCCTCTGGATAAAAGCTGTGAATCACTACTTGTACAGCAATCCAACAAAAAAGGGCTGAATTACAAATCTGACAGGAGTAGAATGGCGCTAATAACCTACAAATCTACTCAGGTATTCGTCGTGTCAAATATTACTATTACAGAAACAGCTCAAACTCACTTTGCCAATCTGCTGTCACAGCAGCCTGAAGGTACAAACATTCGTGTGTTCGTGGTAAACCCGGGTACACAAAACGCAGAGTGTGGTGTTTCTTACTGCCCAACAGATGCTATCGAAGCGTCTGACACAGAGCTTAAATTCGAAGCTTTCTCTGCATACGTAGATGAGCTAAGCCTACCGTTCCTAGATGAAGCTGAAATTGACTTCGTTACTGACAAAATGGGCTCTCAGCTAACGCTTAAAGCACCAAACGCTAAGATGCGTAAAGTCGCAGACGATGCACCACTTCTAGAACGTGTTGAATACGCAATTCAAACACAAGTTAACCCACAACTTGCTGGTCACGGCGGTCACGTTAGCTTGGTAGAAATCACTGAAGACGGCGCAGCTATTGTAGCATTCGGTGGTGGTTGTAACGGTTGTTCTATGGTTGATGTAACGCTAAAAGAAGGCATCGAGAAAGAACTTCTTCAACAGTTTGAAGGTGAACTGACTGCTGTTCGTGATGCAACTGAGCACGATCGTGGTGAGCACTCTTACTACTAATCACTGATTTAGTGTTAGTTGTTATTTGAAAGGTTGATGCGCAAGCATCAACCTTTTTTGTTATGTGGATAAGCAAGTTAGGACTATCGCGTTCTCTCTATACTCTTTTGCTATACAACCATATTTTCACCTCGTTACCATCTTGAGTAAGGTATTCAAGTGATCGTAATCGATTCCTGCTTCAATAATTTTCGGATATGAAAACTCGGATCTAGGAACTCAAGGTCATTTCCCCTATATTAGAATGACTTTATAAGAAAGAATTCCAATGAGCTAAGGAGCGAGCGCAATGACGAAAAGGACCAAGCCAGAGATTTTGGCTAAACAAACTGTCGCTCAATCAAGACTATTCTCTATCGAGTCTCTCGACTTACGCTTTTCAAACGGCGAAGAGCGCACTTACGAACGCATGAAGCCCAGCGGCCGCAACGCAGTGATGATGGTTCCTATTACTGAGCAAGGCGATATTCTATTAGTACGTGAATATGCAGCGGGAACTGAACGCTACGAACTTGGCTTTCCAAAAGGGCTGATTGATCCAGGTGAGCAGCCAAACGAAGCCGCCGTTCGCGAACTCAAAGAAGAGATAGGCTTCGGTGCCAACAAGCTTACTCCGCTGAAGGAAGTGATCCTTGCACCCTCTTACTTCTCTAGCAAAATGACGCTGTTTATTGCAGAAGACCTCTACCCAGAAAAGCTAGAAGGTGATGAGCCAGAGCCTCTCGATATTGTGCGCTGGCCACTTGCTCAAGCCGAAGAACTGTTAACACATCTCGATTTCTGTGAGGCTCGGAGTATTACAGCCCTGCTTTTAAGCCTTCGTGTATTAAACAATAACTAGAACATTCAGGCTCGCTCTAAGAGTAAGAGAACATTTATGCCAATAACAAAAGATTTGTCTCACCTCCTACCCTCTGTCATTGAGATTGCTCGCTCTGCTGGTCAACTCATCTTAGAGATCTACGAGAAAAAGGATTACGAAGAGTTCATTAAGAGTGATGACACTCCAGTAACCAGTGCCGATCTTGCAGCACATAAGCTGATATTAAAAAAACTCAGTGAATTGACGCCTGATATTCCCGTATTATCCGAAGAAGACGCAGACATCAGCCTAGAGCAACGCTCTCAATGGGATCGCTACTGGTTAGTTGACCCACTGGACGGCACCCAGGAGTTCATCGCACGAAGTGGTGATTTCGCGACAATTATCGCCCTAATCGAGCATAACAAGCCAGTGATGGGCGTGGTATACGCACCCGTTTCAGGTGTGAGCTATTACGCTTACAGTGGCAAAGGCGCTTGGAAGATCCCAGACCTTAATGACAGCGTGAAAATCAAAACGCATCGTCACGAGCTGCCAAACCAGTCAATCGCCATGGCGATCAGCCGTCGCCAGGACATCAATCGCATCACTAGCCGTATGAGCTCAGCATGGAATTATGATTTGGTTCCTCTAGGCTCAGCAGCGCTTAAGGCCTGTTTAGTCGCAGAAGGCGCTGTGGATTGTTATCTGCGCCTTGGACCAACCGGAGAGTGGGATACCGCCGCAACGCAGTGCATTGTTGAAGAAGCTGGCGGACGTATCTTAAGTACTCAACTAGAACCGCTTTCGTACAATGAAAGAGAAACGCTAGAAAACCCGAACTTCATTGTACTCGGTGATGCAGATTTACCGTGGGTAGAAATTTTGCAAGGCAAAGACTAGGCGAGTTTGCTCCCTTTAACTGTCAGATATCCTCTAGATTCTCAGAACAAACAAAACGGGCACCTCAGTGAGGTGCCCGTTTTTTATATCTCGTAATTTAGTGACCCTTAGCCGTTTAGCTAAAAACGACCTTGATAAGTAAACTGGTACTTACCTTGGCTATCAGGATTACCCAACCATTTAAGCTGATTTTGCATCGTTGGCGGGAATTCAACACCCGGTTTAAACCACGCTGCAGATGTGTAGCGCTGGTTAGATGTTAGACTCGCTGAGAACTCACTGTCTACTTGAGTGCTCTTCTGAACGCCTTTGGCTGCAATTGTACTGTCTTCACAGGTTATGTCCGCAATCACAGGACCAAGGTCTAACGAACCAACAGGTGAATCGACTGCAGCACCAGACCAAGCCACAGTACCTTCACCAGACTGACACCAAGGTTGAGCATGAACCGCATGCTTGATCGTCAGCTCAACCTTTCCACCAATTGAAACCGGGACTGGAATGGCTGGGGCGTATTTCATCACGTTCATAGCAGGCATTGAGGCCACTAAGTTCTCTGCATACGCGCCACTCATGCTGTACCCGACACGCCCTTTACCTGACAAGTTCATGTCGCTGTTACGACCAAAACGAACCGCCAGTTCTGCTTTGGCTTGAAATAGCTTAGAAAACTGGAAGTCCCACTGCACTGAACCGTAATTAACACGCTGCCAGGCGATATTATTGGCGCTGCCCTGCCAAACCGTTCCTTCAACACCTTCAATATTCAAGCCACGCACAGCCGGTGCATGTTTGAGTACAAAAGAGGCCGGTAGATGCAGCAACAGACTAACCGAGAAAAAGACAATAAAGATGCCGCCAAAAAGTAAACCTAACTTCAAAGATAAACCGCGTTTCACATTAACCTCGTTTAAACTGTAGTCGGTTGACCTCAATAACCCCTGGGTTATCGGAGCGATCAATGTCCATAAACTCAACTTCGACACCCTGCTTCTCTTTCAAGTATGTCAGCCAATCTAAGAACTGATTAAAAGGCACAGGTTTCACCCAGACTTGCAGCATCTCGCCACGTGGTTGCACACGTATCAGCTCGATATTAAAGCGACGCATAGAAGCAGGCACAGATTGATTCAGAGGTTGACTGGCACTAATGCCGCCACTGCCTCGTAGTTCAACCACTTCATTGGCTTTATTGGTTACCCAAGCCAGTAGTTGCTTCTCGCTTTGAATGCGGGTCTGCGCAAGTTCAGCTCGCTGACTGAGTGGCTGGATTAGCCCCCAATAAACGACACCGACCACCAATAGAATTGAGCAACCAATCACTAATCGTTGCTCTCTTTGACTTATTGAAGTCCACCACGCTTGGAGTGGCTCAATCATATTTCTCATCACTGATCTCCTTACGCAGTTTATTGACGGGGTTTAAGGGTAAAGCTACCAAATACGGCATCACCATTACGATTCAATGGCCCTTGCTCAACGGTAAACTTCTCTTCAAGTTTCACTCGCGCAGTCTCGAAATATTGGAAGTCAGTACTTTTCGCTTCCAATCTCACCTCTGAGCGGTTGCCGTCGTAGCGAATACTATTCACTTCGATGGCTTTCACTTGTCCTAAAGTTTCTGGCAGTAACGCTAGCCATCCAAGTAAGGAATCACCATCACCCGAGCCACCATACTTCTTAGCTTCGTCGTTCATCTGGCGCTTAAGGTAGCTGACCGTCGGAATACGTTGCTTGCCCGGAAGTACGCTTCTAAAAATACGTTCACTCTCCGTTCGGTACGCTTCGGCTTGTGCTTCGTACTGCTGAACCTTTAAGACTTGCTGAGTGACGATCACCGCCACCAGCAAACAAGCTGCGATCGCTACTTTTTGCCATACACGCCAGTACTTACTGAATGAAGATTTGGTTTTAAAGGTGCCAGTCAGTAAGTTTACGCCACTTGTAATGGCTTGTTGGCTCAGTAAAGACATCACCAGTTCAGCAGGTTTAGCTTGCCACTCAATGCCACTTTGCAGTTGAACGTCATCACTTGGCAGTGCGGTGTAGCTAAAAATCGTTGGTGATTGCTCTTCGTCATCTAAGGCAACCCAATCGCTTTGTAAGAACATCGCTAGCCACGCCTCATTGATCGACACTGCTTGATAGTTGCTTTGACGCAATAACCAATGTTGGTCGATCTGCAGCGCACTGATGCCCTGATCTTCTAAAGGCAACGCTAAGGTATCAGGCAATACTTTACGAAAGATAATGTTCGCTTCGCGGAAAGTATCCAGCGCCTGCTTAAGCCAATCACGTTCCACACCACACACTGTCGCGTGCGTTGCGTCTTTCTCTAAAATAGTCAGGTGTAAGTCTTCGATATCTTGTGCGACTTCGTCTTCTAATAAAAACGGCAGCATAGAATCGAACTGGCGAGCAGCACCTTTCGGGATCTCAACACGCTTAATTAAGCATTCACTTCCCGGCAATAAAGCGATACAGCTGCGCTTTTCAGCGTAAGGCGTTAACTCATCAAGCTGCTCCCAGCTAGACAGTTCGCCACTTGCTATCACTTCTTGTTGGCTTGTCGACCAAACTAACCACTGCACAGGGCTTTGTGGTTCGCTACTCAGTCGAACGGTCAGAAACTCGCTCACTGATTCCTCCAAAACGACGGCGTACTACCGTCACTGTTTCTCGATTACTACTATAGAAAAGCGTCCGTATACGTACACGTGACTGCTCAACTAATACCTCTGCATCAAGCTCAAAATAGGCGCTATCTACAGTTAAATATGCTTTCGCCTTTTTACTAACTTCGGCACTCACACCCACAATGGCAGGTTCAGCCATAAACGCATCCACCGTATCCCAACCATCGAATGGGCGTTTGTCTATCAGCTGTTTGGCATCCGATTCACTTAAGCCGGGGGCAAACATCGCTTCCAATAACGGCGCCTGCTTTTCCGTAAGAGTATTCACATTCAAACGGAAATCGTCGCTCGGCAAAGCACAAACAAAGGGGCGAACCTTATTCATCACCTCACCCGTGACTTGATAAACCGCGCGTAGCTCGGACTCATCGGCCATTAAGCCATTCGCAGCCAAATAAGATGGCTTCATCGCCTCATAAGTACTGTCTTCTACACCAGCTGAAGAGGTGGTTCGGGTATCACTATCAACAAATTCCCAGCTTGAATGTGCAATAACCTCGGCCTGATAAGGCTCAACATCTTGGTTTTCCAACAAGGTTTGCCAAACCGTAATTAAATAAGGTGTTTGGTTACTTGAAGTCGTCGCCACACCAGCCAACGCATTGAGATTAAAACATGCCTGAGCATCAACAATACGGCCTTTAACTTGACCATAATCCAACGGGTATACCTGTTCTTCTAACGCCCATGGTTGACTCAAGTTGACGGTATCACTGTCTTTGTAGCTTTGCCTAATGCCGTCTTGCACCAGCGCTTCGACACCAATGCTGTACCAGTAAGCCTGTTGGTAATTCAGTTGATTGCCCACGCGCTTAAATTGAGTAAACAGGCGTTCCGACATACTGCCTGCGATGGTTGCCATTATCGCCAGTAGCATCAGGATAATGATCAGCGCAACACCTCGCTGCTTGCGCCCCATGGCAGACCTTGTCAGTGCAAACTTATTAGTTCGATGAGTCATTATTCCCCTCATTACTACTTGAAGAGTCACTGTTTGAAGAATCATCGGCCTGATCTAGCGTGCCACCAGGGGTGAGATAAATACGCTCTATCTCACCATAATCTTTCAAGGTTAGCTTTAACCTTACCGCTTTCGGTAGCGATTTGTCGGCTTGCCACTCTTTCCCCCAGCGGCTTCCGTCATAAAACTCGAATTCCAAGCTTTCAACATCATCAAGCAAAGGCGTAATCACACCTTCTTGTCCTGCAGGAGTATCGGGGTAGCGCCACCACACACGCTCAAGCGTTTCTTCTTTAATGCGGTAACCCACTTTGGTGACTTCTCCGCGAGGAAACTGCTGCTGTGGGTTATGCCAGCCAAGGCGAGTAAACATGATGCCAACGCTGTCGGAATCCAGTAAATACTCTTTAATTAAGATCAGCTTAGATGATGCTTCTTCACCGTTGGTACGAAATTGTCGCACCGCCATCTGGCGAAAATCATTATCTAAAATGACTAAGCTACGTTGCAGTTGATTTAAACGAGCACTGCGCTCGATTGAAAGCTCGTTGCTGCGCTGAACCTGATTTACTACCTGATAAGCCGCCATGCTTAACGTGGCAAAGATAGCGATCGAGACCAAAACCTCAATTAAGGTAAAGCCTCTCCCTTTCGAAGATAGTCCTTGTTTACGAGGCACACGCTTATTGGTGGACATGCTCTTACTTAGCGACTTGCTCTTAGCTAACGCCACGCTTTTACTTGACCACATAGCTGCGCACCGTGACCACTGGAGAAGCTTGTTTACTGGTTGCCACACTCACATCAAACGCCTTTAATAAATCATCGCTAGTATCGATTGGCGTGACCTTCCAAAACCACTCTCTCTCGGCCAACTCTTGTGTGCCCTGCGCTTTTTTTAGCTTCTCAGGATGCAGCATCACCAAAGCCATTTGATTATCAACGACCATAGCCGCGAAGGTTTTTTCTTCGAGATAACTGAGGGTATTGATGTGCTGAGTAACAGCACGAATCACACTGATCGCCGCAGTCGCAAAGATAGCGAGCGCAACCAATACCTCAAGCAGCGTCATTCCTCGAGAACCAAGGGGCATACCACGAAAACGATAAGGAGAACGGTTATTCCTCTTCATCTTCTTCTCCCGGTTCTAGCAGTCGAATCACACCATTGTCCAATACTCGAATACGCCAACCATCTTGTATGGTGTCTCCGGTATTTGGATAAAACGACAATACAAATGGCGTCATTTCAGCACTCGACAAGATGTAGATCTGTGGTGGTTTCGGCTTCTTTTCCTCTTCAAGATCAGCAAACATATCTTCATCAAACAAGCTTCCTGGATTGAACAACCGATCATCGTCCTCCCATGCGCCACCACCTAAGGTCAGTGACAAGGCGAGTTCTTCCGGTAGTTCAGTTAAAGAGGGGATTTTTTCAAAATCGACTTCTTGCCAGCCTTCAGACTTAAGCGCCATCAGTACATAGGTCGATTTCTTTTCATCAATACGAACGCCAAAATCTAAGCCGCTCAAAATCGCCTCTTCATTGAGTAATTGAACTCGCTGATAAAAGCTTTGAGCGTATTTTTTTGCAACATCTTTGCTATTGGTAGGAATGGTCGCGATCACCGCGACCGCCGTTACTGACAGTAATACCAACACCAAGAGAATTTCAATCAAGGTGAAACCTGGCTGTGTTTGCTGAGTTTTCACCTTGTAGACTCCATCTGTTTACGTCCTACCATCAATAACGTTTCAAACGACAATAACGAATCAAACAATAAGCTGAAGCTTATTGGAAATCCTGCATGTTCCAGTTGCCGATATCCGCCGCAATACCTTCACCACCTTCTTGGCCATCAGCACCAAGAGTGAAAATATCAATAGTGCCGTTATCACCAGGGCTTAGGTATTGGTACTCGTTACCCCATGGGTCGTTTGGCAGACGCTTGATGTAGCCACCGTCGCGGTAGTTACGAGGCTCTGGGCTGCTTGGCTTAGAAACCAATGCATCAAGACCTTGATCCGTTGTTGGGTAAACGCTGTTATCCAGTTTGTACATATCTAGCGCGTTCTCTAGCGCCACAATATCAGTGATGGCTTTTTGTTGGTCAGCCTTCTCTTTGTTACCCAATAGGTTAGGTACAACAAAGCTCGCCAATACGCCAAGGATAACCACAACAACCATCACTTCTAATAGGGTAAAGCCTGATTGTTTCTTCATTCTGTTTTTCATTATTTTCTCCAAATTACAGACAGCGAGTTGAAGGTAATAATGTCCTTCTTCTCGTTAATCCAAAAACTAACGTCTTATGAGCAGTTGATTAACCACTCATCAAATTATTCATTTCAAGCATCGGCATCAGAGTCGCCATCACAATGAACAGCACTAAGCCTGCCATCAAAGCGATAAGTGCTGGCGTAAAGATACCTAACGCGATATTCACGGTCGATTCAAAGCTTTGATCCTGGTTATCTGCCGCTCTTGTTAGCATTTGCTCTAACTGACCACTCTGCTCACCACTGGCGATCATATGCAGCATCATTGGAGGGAAGAGTTTGGTTTGATCGAGCGCTTTACGCAGGCTTGCCCCTTCTCTAACACTGTCTGACGCCTGCAGTACTTGTTGCTTCACATGGTGATTCGACATTACATCAACCGCAACCTTCATCCCCTCAAGGATAGGAATCGCACTCGAGGTACAGATAGAGAGTGTTCGTGCAAAACGAGAGGTATTAATTCCTTTCGCGATCTTGCCGATCAGTGGAATGCTTAATAGCTTGCGATCCCAACTCATGCGAACACCCGGCTTTTTCAGAGCGGTCTTAATCAACACAATCACACCGATGATCAACAACAGTAATTGGATGCCCCAATTCTGGATAAATTCACTCGATGCCAATAAAAATTGTGTCGATTGAGGAAGTTCTTGGCCCATTTGGATAATCGGTTCAACGATCTTAGGTACCACGGTTGCCAGCAGGAACGAAACAATCGTCACCGCAAACACCACCAGCACCACAGGGTAGATCATCGCTTGCAGCAACTTAGAGCGCATCTTCTGACGGTTTTCTGCGTAATCAGCCAGTCGCTCCAATACCGCATCTAAGTGACCCGATTTCTCACCAGCCGCGACCATGGCTCTAAACAGTTCATCAAAGATATGTGGGTAATCAGCCAAGCTATCGGCTAGCGAATAACCTTCCGTTACCTTCGAACGAACCGCCAGTAGCATGGTTCGAATACGTGGCTTTTCAGATTGCTCCGCCACGGCTTTCAAGCACTCTTCTAGCGGCATGCCTGATTGCACCAAGGTGGAAATTTGGCGAGTAATCAAAGCAAGGTCTGGCGTGCTGATACCACGCTTAAAGCTGGTCGAAGGCTGTGCACCTTTCGTCGTTTTAGCTTTAGCTTCGGTCATCTCAACCGGCATCAAGCCTTGTTCTTTTAAGCGCTGGCGAGCCTGACGAGCGTTATCCGCTTCAATCGAGCCCTTTTTGCTCTTACCCTTGGCATCCAGCGCTTTGTATTCAAATGCCGCCATACTAGACTTCCTTGGTCACACGCATCACTTCTTCTAAGGACGTTACCCCTTTCAGAACTTTGCTCAAGCCATCATCTCGAATACTTGGTGTTGTGCCACGAATTGCTTTCTCAATCGCCTGTTCGCCAGCCTCACTGTGAATCAGCTCTTGTACTGAGTCATCAATCATCAGCAGCTCATGAATACCAGTACGACCTCGATAACCCTTATGGCCACACTCTTCACAACCTTTGGCATGGTAAAGCGTCAGGCTTTCTTTCTTCTTCAACCCAAACAGTTTCTTCTGCTCTTTATCGGCTTCATAAGGTTCTTTACATTCGTTACATAAAGTACGAACCAGGCGCTGAGCCAAAACACCCAGCAGCGAAGAAGAGATCAAGAAGGGTTCGATGCCCATATCACGCAGACGCGTAATTGCACCGATTGCCGTATTGGTGTGAAGGGTCGACATAACTAAGTGACCTGTCAAAGAGGCTTGGACAGCGATCTCTGCGGTTTCCAAATCACGGATCTCACCAATCATGACCACATCAGGATCTTGACGAAGAATGGCACGTAAACCACGCGCAAAGGTCATATCAACCTTAGGGTTCACTTGTGTTTGACCAATGCCATCGATATCGAATTCGATCGGGTCTTCAACGGTTAAAATGTTTCGTTCGTTGCTGTTAAGCTCTTGCAGGCCAGCGTACAAGGTCGTTGATTTACCTGAGCCTGTCGGACCAGTCACCAAGATAATGCCATGTGGGCGCTGAATCAGCTTACGGAAGTTTTCATGGTTTTCTGCTGTCATACCTAAACTGTGCAAGTCTAGACGAGTGGCGTTTTTGTCCAACAGACGCATTACCACACGCTCACCGTGTGATGAAGGCATGGTTGATACACGAACGTCGACCGCTCGACCACCAATACGCAGAGAAATACGACCGTCTTGTGGCACGCGTTTTTCTGCAATATCCAACTTCGCCATAACCTTTACACGTGACACGAGCAGCGGCGCCAATTTACGGCTTGGTGCAAGAACATCACGCAGCACACCATCAATACGGAAGCGGATCGATAGCGACTTCTCAAAGGTCTCGATATGGATATCCGAAGCACCTTCTTTGATCGCCTCACCCAGCATCGCGTTGATTAACTTGATGATTGGCGCATCGTCTTCTGACTCAAGCAAGTCTTCATCTTGTGGCAGTTCTTCCGCCAACGAGAAGAAGTCATCACTGTCAGCACCAATGTCTTCCATTAATTGACGAGCTTCTGAAGAGTCACGTTGGTACGCATCGGTCAGTTTTTTATCAAATTCATCGGCAGTGATCGCTTGTGGTGTAAAACCATCTTTCACTACACGGCTCACTTCAATGATCGCCGCCGATTTCAGTGGCTCAACATAATAAAGTATCGGTGCGCGCTCTGGATGTTGATACTCCAACACCATCTTATAGCGATTCGCAAAGCTAAACGGCAAGCGCTGATAAGTACGTGCCGCCCCTACCAATTCAGCCATTATTCTGTTTCCATCTGATCAATGAAGGCTTGAAGTTCAGCCGGGTAATTCATGCTTTCGCCAAATTTAGGCAATACCGGGATGTTATCGTCTGCCATTAATTTCAGTCCTTGCTCGGCCTTGTACAACTGCTCAGCACGGATGAAGTTGTATTTACGCTGCGTGATACCATCGGCTGTCATACCATCACGAATAATGGTTGGTTTGATGAAGACCATTAGGTTCTTTTTCTCAACCTGAGTACTGGTTGATTTGAACAGGTGTCCTAGAACAGGGATATCGCCCAAGAACGGCACCTTAGATTCACTTTCCAGCGCTCGCTCGTCAATCAAGCCACCCAGCACCAGCATTTGACCGTCTTGAACAATCACTGACGTATTTAGCTGACGCTTAGCAAAACGAACATCTACTGCCCCGTTTGCGCCTAATACGTTCGATACTTCTTGTTCTATTTGCAGCTGAACTGAGTCACCTTCATTGATTTGTGGCACGACTTTTAGCTTGATACCCACTTCTTTACGTTCAACCGTTTGGAATGGGTTATCGTTACTTGAGCCTGCGGTCGAGCCAGTTAAAACAGGCACCTCTTCGCCCACAATGAACGACGCTTCGCCGTTATCCATCACGGTGATACTTGGAGAAGATAGGATATTTGAATTTGAATCGGTCGCTACTGCACTGATCAAGGCAGTCCAGTCACCCATCACTACGCTCATTGCCGCGCCATTAACGCCAGAAAGAGCAGAAGCTAACGTTGAGTAGTCACCGGATTCTGTGGTCGTTTCATTACGCAAAAAGGCGCCATTATCATCATAGACTGCGGTGGTCGTTTCAGTGTCTTTCGCTTCTTCTAAACCAACCATTACGCCACCGATTGACGCACCTGTGTTGCCATACTGAATCACAGCACCAGTATCAAGGTTACCCCATTGCACACCAAGGTTAATGCCATCACCCTCTGCCATCTCGACAATTAGGGCTTCAATCAATACTTGAGCACGACGAATATCCAACTGTGCGATCACATCTTGAAGCGCATTCATGATGTCCGGTTGTGCGGTAATCACCAACGAGTTGGTATCACTGTGAGCGGAGATCATCACTTGGTTACGTTGCGATGAGCTGCCTTTGGTTGAAGATTGCTTTTCTGATTGCAGGTTGTCCGACACGCCTTTCAGCACATCGACTAAATCTTCTGCTTTGGCGTATTTAAGGTAAATTACTTGGTTGTTGCCCTTGGTTGCCATTTCCACATCAAGCTGTTCAATCAACCTTCTTAAACGGCTACGTACCTTAGGGTCACCTGAGATAAGGATCGCATTGGTACGTTCATCGGCAACTAATTTAGGTTGTAGGAAGGCTGGTGTGTTTTGGGCATCTGTGGTTTTGCTTAGTGCATCAACGATACGTACCATTTCTGCCGCAGAAGCATTCTTTAGCTCAACGACTTCAATCTCTTTATCACCCGCTTGGTCAACACGCTTGATGATTTCAGCTAAACGGTTTACTACCGCCGCTCGGCCTGTAATAAGGATGATGTTGGCTGGGTCGTAGTGCACAACGTTACCCGCGCCTGCATTGTCGTTTAGTTGACGAAGCAGAGGAGAAAGTTCACGAACCGATACATTACGAACCGTCACTACACGCGTCACTACGCTATCACCAGTGATTGAATCACGGTCACCAACAACGGGGATCGCCGAAGTTTTAGAGTCTTTGGCTTTGATGATCTTAAGAACACCCGAGTCCATTTCAACGACTGCGTAGCCATACACCTCTAGTACGTTTAAGAAGAAGCTGTAATATTGCTCTTCATTCAATACGTCGTAGCTGCGTACATCGATTTTTCCGCGCACCGATGGATCAACGATGATGGTCTTCTCTAGGTTACGACCAACAATATTAATAAACTCTTGAATGTCAGTGCCTTTAAAGCTGGCACTAAAATCACTCGCGATGGCTGCGGGTGTGCAGATCAAGCTTCCTGCCAATAACCATGCACTTTTCTTAAACCAATGCTTCACGTACTTCTCCTACACTTTCGTCCTTCGTTAGACGCAAAGTTTTAAAATTCAATAAACACTTCATGTTGTTGACCATCTCTCTCGACCACCAGATTTAGCTCTGTTAGTTCTGAGATGGAACGGAATATGTTGCCCATAGCAGCAGGGTCTGTCAGGTCTTGTCCATTTAACTGAGTGGCAATATCTCCGTTTTGGAGCCCAACAGAGTTAAAAAGTTCTGAATCTTTGCCAGGGCTCACACGATAACCGATCACTTTATCGTCACGCTTCACCTGAGACAGTCGAACATATTGGAAGATTTGTTGCGGATCTTTCATTATCTTCGCTTTAATTTCATCAAGCTTCTCTTCTGCTGAAGCCGGATTATTACCACGAACCGAAGAAGAGCTACGAGGTGGCGCAGGCGCTGATACAGCCAAACGCTTGTACTCAATACCTTCAAGCATCAAGGTTTCGTCTCGTCCTGAGTTATCAATGATAACGCGGTCGATTAATACCGCTTTTAACTTGGCTCGAGTGCCTTCAATCTCTTCATTAATTCCGTAGGTCGCTTGCGTGCCGCGATTGGCGATCACCGCTAAGCTCAGTTTTGGATTCGAGCTCGCGACTGCACCCACTAAAACGAGGTTTAATCGCGTCTTAGGCGCATCTTGGATAACTTGCTGTTCAACCACAGCGGGCGTGCTTGGGTTGTAAGCACCAAACATGTTGCTCTGCTGCAAAGAAGAGATATCAAGGGTCGATTGAGGTGCTGAAGACGATGAAGCCGTTGCTGTCCAAGGCGCGATAGTTTGCTCAGTAGGTTCGATAAACCATGCAAGCTGCCCTAAGATCCATGCGGAAGCTGCAATCAATACACAACAGGTCGCTAAGCTTAGTTTCTGCTGAAGTACAAATCCATTCTCTAATAAGCGGCTCAACATAGGAGAATTCCCTACGCGATTTTTGAGCTCTAAAAAGTTCACTTTCCTAGTCCCTTTTCATGACGACAAACGCTGCAAATCATTAAACTTTCAGCTTTTTTATTCATTCGTTCGATACCAAGCTTATTTAAGCAATAAGATCCTGAACTATATCATAGCAAATCGATAAATCGGCATAACATGGCTATTTTGTATTATGACTTGAAAAAAATGCCAACCGCCTCCACTTTAAGCTTCTACTTAATGTGATAAGCATCATCAAAAACATGTTGCGCACTGTTCGTTACAGTTAAACCGCATTCATTTCTCACTTAATAAGGCACAGCCCTATATGAAAACTGCTAATGAAGCTGTCAGACTCGATAAATGGTTGTGGGCAGCTCGTTTTTACAAAACCCGGTCTATTGCTCGCAACATGGTCGATGGTGGCAAAGTCCACTATAATGGTCAGCGCAGCAAGCCAAGTAAAATTGTCGAACTTGGGGCTGTGATTACACTGCGCCAAGGTAATGAAGAAAAGACGGTAACGATCGAGAAAATCTCAGCCCATCGTGGTGGAGCCCCGATCGCTCAAACCCTCTATGAAGAAACCACCGAAAGCTTGGCAAAAAGAGAAGAGTTTGCACAACAGCGCAAGCTAAATGCTCATAGCCCAGCACCAGAACGTCGCCCAGATAAAAAGCAACGTCGTGACATCATCAAGTTCAAGACTCAATAAGCTAGAAGGAATAGCCAAATGGCAGACCCAATGTCTACAAGTAATGTTTTAAATCGCTACCTATTTGAAGACCTATCAGTACGTGGTGAATTGGTACAGATGGACGAAGCGTACCAACAGATTATTTCTAGCAAGGAATACCCAGCTCCAGTACAAAAGCTGTTGGGTGAGCTACTGGTTTCAACGACGCTACTAACGGCGACCCTAAAGTTTGAAGGTTCTATCACGATGCAGCTGCAAGGTGACGGCCCAGTATCTCTAGCAGTTATCAATGGCGATCACGATCAGAAGATCCGTGGTGTTGCTCGCTTTGAAGGCGATATCGCAGACGACGCAGGTCTACACGCCCTAATGGGTAAAGGTCACCTAGTGATCACTATCGATCCTAAGAAAGGTGAGCGTTACCAAGGTATCGTTGGTCTTGAAGGTGACACGCTTGCTGACGTTCTTGAAGGTTACTTTGCTAACTCAGAACAGCTTAAGACTCGTCTATGGCTGCGCACTGGAGAACATGAAGGCAAAGCTCACGCTGCAGGTATGCTTTTACAAGTTATGCCTGACGGCACAGGTACGCCAGATGATTTCGAGCATCTAGAGCAACTAACCGACACCGTTAAAAACGAAGAGTTGTTCTCTTTAGAAGCTAACGAACTGCTTTACCGTCTATACAACCAAGAGAAGGTTCAGGTATTTACACCTCAACCGGTTGAGTTCTTCTGTGGCTGTTCACGCGATCGAAGCGCTGCGGCTATCATTACTGTTGCTCAAGAAGAGATTTACGACATTCTAAGCACGGAAGGTAGTGTGGGACTACACTGCGATTACTGTGGCACAAACTACTCGTTCGACAAAAATGATGTAGATGCTCTTTACGCAGAAGCGGCAGATAAAGGCAGCAATACGGTTCATTAATTTACGGCGTACCAAAAACACGTAATTTACCCCAAAAAGGTCAGCACTCAGCTGGCCTTTTTTGTGATCAAAATAGCGCAAACTCCGTAACATCTCGTAATAAAATCACCGCTTAATTTTAATCAATTAATAATGTTCTCGCCCCTAGCGCAAAGGTTTGCGTACAGGATAGACTAGTTGGGCCAATATGTGACGAGGCGCTTAAAACCCCAAGGTTAATATGGATATTTTTTGAGCTGTATCCCTGTTTCCCCCGAGCCTCGTTGCTAGCATGGTGAGCAGATAACAATAAAAAATTATTACAAAATCCCTACAAAATATCCTACAAGGAGCACCTATGACCGTTATGGAACATACTAAGGCTGCACAAATTGATCTAACTAAGCACGGACTGACTGGCGTTACTGAAGTTCTTCGTAATCCTAGCTACGAGCAGTTATTCGTTGAAGAAACACTGCCTGGTTTGGAAGGCTACGAAAAAGGCGTAGTAACGGAACTAGGCTCTGTTGCGGTAGACACTGGTATCTTTACTGGCCGCTCACCAAAAGATAAGTACATTGTTAAAGATGACACGACCCGCGATACCATGTGGTGGTCAGATCAAGGCAAAAATGACAACAAACCGATTACAACTGAAGTATGGAATGAGCTGAAAGAGCTTGTGACAACTCAGCTATCTGGCAAGCGCCTGTTTGTCATCGACGGTTATTGTGGTGCTAACCCTGATACGCGCTTAAGCGTGCGTATTATCACTGAAGTAGCGTGGCAAGCGCACTTCGTTAAGAACATGTTCATTCGTCCAACTGACGAAGAGCTAGCAACGTTCGAACCTGATTTCGTGGTAATGAACGGTGCTAAAACAACTAACCCTAACTGGGAAAAGCAGGGTCTAAACTCTGAAAACTTCGTTGCTTTCAACCTAACAGAGCGCGTTCAAATCATCGGTGGTACTTGGTACGGCGGTGAGATGAAGAAAGGCATGTTCGCAATGATGAACTACCTGCTTCCTCTGCAAGGCATTGCTTCAATGCACTGTAGTGCAAACGTCGGCGAGAAAGGCGATGTAGCCATCTTCTTCGGTCTATCTGGTACAGGTAAAACTACGCTTTCAACCGATCCTAAGCGTGAGCTAATCGGTGATGATGAGCACGGTTGGGATGACGATGGTATCTTCAACTTCGAAGGTGGTTGTTACGCGAAGACGATTCGTCTATCTAAAGAAGCAGAACCTGAAATCTACAATGCAATCCGTCGTGATGCACTACTAGAAAACGTAACAGTTCGTGGTGATGGTTCTATCGATTTTGATGACGGTTCAAAAACTGAGAACACTCGTGTTTCTTACCCGATTCACCACATCGATAACATCGTTAAACCAGTATCAAAAGCCGGTCACGCTCAAAAGGTTATCTTCCTGACTGCTGATGCATTCGGTGTACTGCCACCCGTTTCTAAACTGACTCCAGAGCAAACGAAGTACCACTTCCTATCTGGCTTCACTGCAAAACTAGCGGGCACTGAGCGTGGTATTACTGAGCCAACGCCAACGTTCTCTGCTGCATTTGGTGCGGCATTCTTAACTCTCCACCCAACTCAGTACGCTGAAGTGCTTGTGAAGCGTATGGAAGCAGCTGGCGCTGAAGCTTACCTAGTGAACACAGGTTGGAACGGTACTGGTAAACGTATCTCTATCCAAGATACGCGAGGCATCATCGACGCTATCCTAGATGGCTCAATCGACAACGCTGAAACTAAGGTTATCCCTATGTTTAACCTAGAAGTGCCACTAGCGCTGCACGATGTTGACCCAGCGATCCTTGACCCACGCGATACGTACACTGACCCTCTACAATGGGAAAGCAAAGCGAAAGATCTAGCCGAGCGCTTCATCAACAACTTTGATAAGTACACAGACAACGCTGAAGGTAAGTCACTGGTTGCAGCTGGTCCTCAACTGGACTAATCCAACCATCTGCTCGGGCTTAGCCAAAAGCAAACGCCCAATTTAAAATGATATTTTTGTAGCAAGCCCCTCTTTTGAGGGGCTTTTTTGTTGATGCTTGACCCTTTTTGTTCCACTCTGTTTTAAGACTATTGAAATTTAAGGCTTTCAGGGAATGAAAAAGGTATTCATGGTGTTCGGCATTGTGTTGGCTATCGCCGTTGCAACTATCGCAGCGCTGCTATTAAGCCTGCAGACCCAATACCGTGCGGATGTTGCCAACTTTTTTATCAAACATACGATTGAACAACCTGTATTCATTGAAGATGTTGAGTATCAGGCGCCTTATCACATCACCTTAATGGGCATTACCCAAAGCCAACCAGAAAAGCAAACACCTCTGTATATCGACAAGATCGATCTTTGGTTCAGCCCCAGCTCGATGACAGAGGCCAAACTGGTCTTTGAATCTGTTTTGATCAGCGGCCTACAATTAGAGGCAGACGATCTAAAAACACTGACTTCTTTATTTACCCAACCAAACATCAAGCTCCACCAGCTGGCCATCAACAATCTCGACTTTTCGACGCCAGAGTTTAATGCGCGAGGCATCGACCTGCAGATCTCCGCCCCAACGTGGAACAACGATAACTCGCTGCTACCTTATGGAAAAACCCAACTCTCTGCCTCACAACTGTATTGGCAAGGTGAAGCATTCGATAATCTGTTGATTGACCTAGACTTAAAACCTAGCGATAGCACGCTTTATGGTGCTTCATTTGACTGGCGTGGCGCCAAGATTTCCGGTCAAGCAGAGCAGTATCAACAAGATTGGTCGTTGGTGAACGTGACCGTCGATGGATTACGACTCAATCAGAAGCAGACCCAAAACCTACTAAGCAAAGAATGGGATGTGGCAGGTATTCAGATCAATCACATCAATAGCTTAGATATTCTACGCAGCGACGTAGAGTGGCAAGATGGGCACCTCGCTGCCTTTGATGCCTCACTAGAAAATATCCAACTGCCTTTTGAAATCTGGAAACAACAGAAAGCCATTTTTTCTCTGCAAGCTGAAGGAGTGACCATTGATGATGACATGTTCATCGAGCCAAGCCTCAAGCTCAACCTAGAAGCAAACCGGATTCTGATTGAGGATTTCTATACTCAATTCCTGCAGGGCACTGTTCAGCTCAATGGCGAAGTCGCCCCTAGCAGCATTCAATTGGCGCAGCTCGACCTGCAAGGCATCAAGTGGATTACCGAAAACCAAGATAGCCCTCTACCGGCCGCTCGCCTATTGCCTTGGCTCACACAGCTCCAGAACGTCGAGATTAACCGACTTAATATAGAACGCAGCCAACTTATCCAACTAGCACAAACGCCTTACTGGCAGGTCTCTGGATTACATGTCGAGGGGCATCAAGTTCAACTGCTGCAAGATAGAAAACTGGGCTTATGGCAAGGGAAGCTGATGGCGAGCGCCAATGATGCCAGCTACCAAAATATTCTCAGCGCACAGCCTGTGGTTGAGATGAATAGCGAACAAGGAAAATGGACGCTGACTCGTCTGTTTGCACCACTCAGGAATGGCTACATTGAAGCCAATGCAACGCTCGATTTTAACCAAATCAGCAAGCCATGGAGCTTAGATATTTCTGCCGATGGGTTACCCATTGCGCCTATGCTGCAGCGACTTGAATTACCACTCGATGCAACCGGCTATGGCGAGTTTGAACTTCAAGCCGCAGGTTTATATGGCGACTCACTGATGCTCGGTTACTCAACCACAGGGCAACTCACTGGCAGCGTTCGCCAGGGTGTGATGACCTTTAATGACAAGCTTTCTGAAACATCGACTGATAACGTGTTTGAAATTCCAGAGCTTAATGCGCATTTTGACCGTGGGCGCTTCACTCTCGAACCGATGCATATTATTGGTGCATCATCAGCAGAGCAAGGCGAACAAAGGGTTCAAACGCTCAATGGCGAGGCTTCTGGAGAACTCGACTTGCTTAAAGCTGAGCAACACACCCTCTCGATTACCCTATCGGACCCATGCCATCAAATCTCAGGAAAGCTCACCCAAGCTGAGTATTCGGAGATTAACGACTGCCAACAAAAAAACGCCACTCCTCAGGAGTAGCGCTTTCAATCAATAATTCTATCTATCATCAAGCGAGCGTGAAGTTATTCACTCGCCTTGCTATCCGTCGATAGTATTTTCTTATAATCAGGGATCAGCATATAGGTTCCCGTAAACTCTACCGCTTCCACATCGCCGCTATGAATGGTCACGTGAATGATGATACGTGCCTTTCTTCCTGACGCAAGGCGGTCCAAGTCACCACTGATCCCATCCAATGAAGTAGAGGCAACAGGGTTTTGCTCAACCGGGTGACGATAACGAATATTACTGTCTGCCAGCACGATATCACCGGTCAGCCCGCGTTCTTTCATCAATAACCAAGTCATCCCCCAACCAGTTAAGGTCGCTAAGGTAAAGGCAGAGCCTGCAAACATGGTATTATGCGGGTTCAAGTTGGGATTCAGCTGAGCACTACACTCAAATTGGTAACCCGTGTATTGGTTGATCTTGATGCCCATCTTGTCACTGATCGGGATCTGATGTTCCCAGCGCTGCTGAAGCTCATTACACCACTCAGGCTTACGCAGAACATCTGCCATTGGGTCAAGATGCTTAACCATCTGTTGGTGACGCACAGGGCCACGTTGATCGTTAATCTCACCGCGACGTTCAAATTCATTCTTCTCATAGAATGAGATCGCATCTTCACGTGCATTACACACCAAGCGCTTAGCACCCTCTTGGCGAGCCAATGACTCAAGTGCGACTAGAATCAACGAACCCATGCCTTTACTTTGGCGAGATTTCTTCACCGCCATATAGCGGATCTGACCTTCCAGATCTGGGGTGATATAGAGACGACCAATCGCCATCGGGCGACCACGACCATCAACAATCATGCGATGGTGACTCATTGGGTCATATTCATCGCGCTCAGAACCTACCGGCATTCGCCAAGGTTCACGGAGCATCTGCCAACGAAAATGGTAATACTTGTTTAGCTGATTTTCGGTGGTTGGTGTTATGAGTTTAAACATGCTTATTCCTTTAAGCCTAAACCTGCAGCCAGAATGTCACTGGGCCATCATTAACCAAAGACACTTTCATGTCGGCTGCGAATCGGCCACGTTCCGTTGGTAACACTGATTCACACTGGTCAGAGAAATAGTTATAAAGACGCTCAGCATCTTCTGGGTGAGCACCACGAGAGAACCCTGCTCGAGTCCCTTTCTTGGTATCGGCCGGCAGAGTGAATTGAGACACCACTAATACCTTACCTTCTACCTGCTTCACGTTGAGGTTCATTTTATCGTCTTCATCTCCAAAGACACGATAAGTGGTCACTCGTTCCATCAAACGTTTGGCTTTGGCTTCGTCGTCACCTTTTTCTACGCCTAACAAAACTAATAAGCCTTGTTCAATCTCACCAACTACTTCGCCATCAACACGGACGGCAGCTTCACTTACTCTCTGGATCAGTGCTATCACTGTTGTTTCCTTGCTCTGTGATTTTGTCTTTATCCGACGAGTGTACCATTTCTTTCGAGTCACTCCACTGTTCCTGCTCACCCAATGCAGCGGTCACCTCAGCACCCACCAGCACAATCAACCAGCACAAATAAACCCAGACAAAAAGAATTGGTATTGCCGCCAATGCGCCATAAATCAACTGGTAAGAAGGGAATTGAGTAATGTAGGCCGCGAAGCCTTTCTTACTGAGTTCGAACAACAGAGCCGCCACTAGAGAACCTGCAGCCGCATGAGAAAAGTGTATCTTTTTGTTGGGAACCAACAGGTACAGACCGAAAAACGCAAAGAAAGAGAGAATCAAAGGAAGTTTGCGAATCACGGTGTTAAAGGCGCCAGATACGACTTCATTTTGTAGCAGACTGAGCGATGTCACATACGAAGTGGCAGCAATACTCGCCCCAACCAAGATCGGTCCAAGTGTTAGCACCATCCAGTACATTGAGAACGACAGCACCGCACGTCGCTTCTCGTCGGCACGCCAGATGTAGTTTAAGTTCTTATCAATATTTGAGATCAGCATCAGAGCTGCAATGAATAAGAACACACTGCCCACCGCCGTCATTTTTCCGGTATTGGCAACAAACTCGAGCAAGGCACCGTGCACCGCATCCCCAGACGCGGGAACAAAGTTGGTAATAACGAAGTTTTGAATCACGATACCAACATCAGCAAAGATGGAAAATGATGACAAGATAGAGAGCAGAACCGTCAACATCGGTACGATCGAGAGCAAAGTAATGTACGCCAAGTAGCCCGCATTCACGTTGACTCTATCGTGCGTCATTCGCGCCAAAAGATAGCGAGAAAACTGAATACTGAGTGTGGCGACCTTTTTTATCTTCAACTTGTAACTCCCTTGTAACTCGTTCATAGTCCTAATTATTATTCCGATATATCAATCACAGTGAATAAGTGTTCAAAAATAGCGTAGGAAAAAGGCTTGAGAACAAGGCAGAGTTTTTTGACAAGTAGTTATTCTACAATCAAAAATTCTAACGCCGTTATCGAGCATTTTAACAAGCTAGGTTGAGCGGTTATTTACTACGATTGATATTATTTAACTATAGGAAACTAGGATGCCTTATTTAATAGTTATAGTCCTCTCTATTTTTACTCTTACTGGATGCCAATCAGCTTATTACTCCGCAATGGAGCAAGTGGGCTATCACAAGCGTGACATTATGGTCGATAGAGTGGAAGACGCTAAAGAGTCGCAGCAGGATGCCTAGGAAGAGTTTACCAACGCACTTGAAGCCTTGAGTAGCCTGACTAATTTCAGTGGCGGCGACCTTGAAGACATGTACAACCAAATCAACGATAAATACCAAGACAGCGAGAAAGCCGCGCAAAATGTCAGTGACCGCATTGCTGCGATTGAAGATGTGTCGGATGCGCTGTTTGAAGAGTGGCAGAGTGAGTTAGATCTCTACACCAGTGATTCACTGCGCCGCTCGAGCGAGCAAAAGCTTCGTGAAACTAAATCGTCTTACCAAAAGATGCTGTCAGCAATGAAGCGCGCCGAGAAGAAAATGGATCCCGTGCTCAATACCCTTCGCGATAACACGCTTTACTTGAAGCACAACCTCAATGCGAGTGCTGTGGGTTCACTGCAGGGTGAATTTATGAGCTTAGAAAAAGACATCGCCTACGCGATCAAACAGATGAATGCTGCAATAGCAGAATCGGATAAGTTCCTAGCTCAACTGAACCAGAAATAACGCCCGTAGACACAAATAAAGATAAGCCCGTATGAACCCAATCATTATTACTGGCGGCCCTGGCGCCGGAAAGACCACACTAATTAATGCCTTGGGAGATGCGGGTTACCCAACCTTCGCTGAGTCCTCTCGCCAGTTAATCGAACAGCAGAGCCAACTTGAGAACGGTATCTTACCTTGGTTAAACCTTCCGGGCTTTGCTCGCCTATGTTTAACCGTCATGAGCGAACAAAAAGACCAAGCCAATCAACGTCCGATTGCGTTTCTCGATCGCGCTATTCCCGACATCTGCGGTTACTTGTCCCAGGCCAACCTTGAGGTTACTGAGAACTACCGAGAAGCGAGCCAAGGCTATCACCCTCAAGTGTTGTTCTGTTGCCCTGAGGCTTCCATCTATGTTCAAGATGAAGTGCGCCCTTACCCATTTGAAGAAGCATTAGAGATTCACCACTCGCTGGTCAAAGTCTATCGAGAGCTAGGTTATAAGGTAGTTGAAGTGCCCTTTATGTCGGTCGCTGAGCGAGTTCAGTTCGTTGAAAGTCACCTAGGAATCAAAAGCTAGATTCCAGATATTTCGCTCCTCAATTCTGGAAGGACGATTCGCTAAGTAGATATCGAACACACTCTTCGTATCCCGCATCTCGTTTACTCGTATCTTAGCTAACTAAAAAACAAAAGCCCTGAGCAGCTTGGCTACTCAGGGCTTTCTTATTTACTTAGCTAGAAGCTCGTCAGCTGGCAATTAAGCCTTAGCTGGACGTGCTGCACGCTTACGTTCGTTTTCAGTAAGAAGCTTCTTACGGATACGAATGCTTACTGGCGTTACTTCTACTAGTTCGTCTTCGTCGATGAACTCAAGAGCTTGCTCTAGAGTGTGACGGATAGGTGGCGAAAGAACCTGTGCTTCATCAGTACCTGATGCACGAACGTTCGTTAGCTGCTTACCTTTCAGACAGTTTACTGTTAGGTCGTTTGAACGGTTATGAATACCGATGATTTGACCTTCGTATACTTCATCCGCGTGCTCAGCAAATAGACGACCACGTTCTTGTAGGTTGAATAGTGCGTAAGTCAGAGCTTTACCAGTTGCGTTCGAGATTAGAACACCGTTGTTACGTTGACCGATTACGCCGCCTTTGTGAGGGCCGTAGTGATCAAATGAGTGGTAAAGAAGACCAGAACCAGACGTTAGAGTTAGGAACTCAGTTTGGAAACCGATAAGACCACGAGAAGGCATCATGAAGTCCATGCGAACACGGCCTTTGCCATCTGGAGACATATCAGTTAGCTCACCTTTACGTAGACCGATGTTTTCCATGATGCCACCTTGGTGCTCTTCAAGCACGTCGATAGTCACAGTTTCAAACGGTTCAGTTAGGTTGCCATCTTCGTCTTTCTTGATGATAACTTCTGGACGAGATACAGCTAGTTCGAAGCCTTCACGACGCATGTTTTCAATCAGGATAGACAGGTGAAGTTCACCACGACCTGAAACACGGAAGCGATCCGGGTTATCAGTTTCTTCAACACGTAGTGCAACGTTGTGTACTAGTTCTTTTTCTAGACGCTCAAGGATGTTACGTGAAGTAACGAACTTACCTTCTTTACCCGCGAACGGAGAAGTGTTTACTTGGAACGTCATTGTTACTGTTGGTTCGTCAACAGAAAGCGGAGTCATTGCTTCAACATTGTTTTGGTCACAGATAGTGTCTGAAATCTTCAGCTCACCAAGACCAGTGATTGCAATGATGTCGCCAGCGTTAGCTTGCTCAACTTCGTGACGGTCAAGACCTAGGTAACCAAGAACTGTACCTACTTTACCGTTACGTTTTTTGCCTTCTGCATTTACGATAGTTACTTGTTGGTTTGGTTTAACAGAACCACGAGTAACACGAGCAACACCGATAACACCTACGTAAGAGCTGTAATCAAGTTGCGAAATTTGCATTTGTAGTGGACCGTCAAGGTCAACTGCAGGCGCGTCTACTGTATCAACAACAGCTTGGAACAATGGTTCCATGTCTGTACCAGTTTCGCCTTCTTCCATCGTTGCCCAACCGTTTAGAGCTGAAGCGTAAACAACGGTGAAGTCTAGTTGCTCATCAGTAGCACCTAGGTTGTCGAAAAGGTCGAATACTTGATCCATAACCCAATCAGGACGAGCGCCTGGGCGGTCAATCTTGTTGATTACAACGATTGGCTTAAGACCGTGTGCGAAGGCTTTTTGCGTTACGAAACGAGTTTGAGGCATTGGGCCATCAACTGCGTCAACGATAAGCAGAACAGAGTCAACCATAGACATGATACGCTCAACTTCACCACCGAAGTCCGCGTGTCCCGGAGTATCTACGATGTTGATGCGGTAATCATTCCAGTTGATTGCTGTGTTCTTAGCAAGGATTGTAATGCCACGCTCTTTTTCGATGTCATTCGAATCCATGACACGCTCTTCAGCTTCACCACGAGACTCAAGAGTGCCTGACTGTTGTAGCAGTTTATCAACCAAAGTCGTTTTACCGTGGTCAACGTGCGCGATGATCGCGATATTTCTTAACTTATCAATCTGTGGAGTAGACATGGATTCTCGATTCACTCATAAAAGTAGCCGTCACTTATCTCAAAAGTTTGGATAATAACCGCTAGCTTGATTTAAAAAACGGTCAATAATATACCAGATTCTAGACAAAAACCCAGAAATATGTGATCTGAACCAAGGCTTTTTTCTTTATTAGCGATTCATATCCGCTTAACTTTGATTCAGTACAGTGTTGAGCAGCCAAATTCGTAGGACTCTAAAAAAGTATCACCTACGAGTGGCGAGCCAAATCTCCCGCAAAATAACAAAAGTGGATTGACAACTTAGGCAATTCATTGCTGAATGGTGCTCGCTTATGTCTCATATTGGTGCACAGACAAACAGCTGCACCAATAAAGTGCAACTAGAGATCATTTTGGTGCAAAAACCAGATTAAGAAAAATCGCAAAACAAGTAAATCATTGAAATTAATGGAATAATTTTTTTGGCACGTTTTTGGCAGTAGATAAATCAGCATCGATTAATGCACTTATAGACATTAATCAATGCTAGTTTCAACCGAATCGAGCTAATACCGAATTAATAACACTGGAGGTTATCCAAGATGTCAGTAGAAAATGTACTATCCCTGATCCAAGAGAACGAAGTTAAATTTATCGACTTACGTTTTACTGATACAAAAGGTAAAGAGCAGCATATCTCTATTCCTTCTCACCAAGTTGATGCAGACTTCTTCGAAGAAGGCAAAATGTTTGACGGCTCTTCAGTAGCTGGTTGGAAAGGCATTAACGAATCTGACATGGTAATGATGCCAGACGCAGCATCTGCTGTACTGGACCCATTCACAGAAGACGCAACACTAAACATCCGTTGTGACATCCTTGAGCCTGCAACAATGCAAGGCTACGACCGTGACCCACGCTCTATCGCTAAACGTTCTGAAGAGTACCTACGTTCTACAGGTATCGCAGACACAGTTCTAGTTGGTCCAGAGCCAGAATTCTTCCTATTTGACGACGTTAAGTTCTCAAACGACATGTCTGGTTCTTTCTTCAAGATCGATGACGTAGAAGCAGCTTGGAACACAGGTTCTGACTTCGAAGGCGGTAACAAAGGTCACCGTCCTGGCGTTAAAGGCGGTTACTTCCCAGTAGCTCCAGTAGATTCATCTCAAGACATCCGTTCAGCAATGTGTCTAGTAATGGAAGAGATGGGCCTAGTTGTTGAAGCTCACCACCATGAAGTAGCAACTGCGGGTCAAAACGAAATCGCTACTCGCTTCAACACGCTAACAGCGAAAGCTGATGAAACTCAAATCTACAAGTACGTTGTACACAACGTTGCTCACGCATTTGGTAAAACAGCGACATTCATGCCTAAGCCACTAGTTGGTGACAACGGTTCTGGTATGCACGTTCACCAATCTCTAGCAAAAGACGGCGTTAACCTGTTTGCTGGTGATAAGTACGGCGGCCTATCTGAAATGGCTCTTTACTACATCGGTGGGGTAATCAAGCACGCTCGTGCAATCAACGCGTTTGCTAACCCATCAACTAACTCGTACAAGCGTCTTGTACCTGGTTTCGAAGCACCTGTAATGCTTGCTTACTCAGCACGTAACCGTTCTGCTTCTATCCGTATCCCAGTAGTACCAAGCCCTAAAGCACGTCGTATCGAGCTACGTTTTGGTGACCCAGCAGCTAACCCATACCTATGCTACTCAGCAATGCTTATGGCTGGCCTTGACGGCATCAAGAACAAGATTCACCCAGGCGAAGCTATGGATAAAGATCTATACGACCTTCCTGCAGAAGAAGCAGCTGAAATCCCAACAGTTGCAGAATCTCTACAAGAAGCTCTAGCAGCGCTTAGCGAAGACCGTGAGTTCCTAACAGCTGGCGGCGTATTCTCTGACGATTTCATCGATTCTTACATCACTCTGAAATCTGACGACGTACAACGCGTGAACATGGCTACACACCCACTTGAGTTTGAACTGTACTACTCAGTTTAATCTCCTGTAGAGATAAGCCATTTCTTACTGCAACCTTGTAAGAATCGCTGACTAAATATTAGGCTCGCCTCGCAGGCGGGCCTTTTTTATATTCTCCCTCCCCCCGCTTCCTCGTACCATACTAGATACCAATCGTAGGAAATAACTACTCAGCCTAGCTTGTTAAAACACTCGATAACATCGTTAGGTTTTTTGATTGTAGAATAACTACTTATCGAAACTATTTTTGCCGAGCAGGGCTGCCTCGTTCTCAAGCCTTTTTCCTGCGCTATTTCTGAGCATTAACTTACTGTGATTGGCATTTAACAAAAGCCCTCAGAGGCTGTCGCGCTAAATACAATAAAACCAACGCCAAACGTGAAATCACCTAGCGGTGAAAAGAGGCTAAAGATATGAAAAACATACTGTTCATAATCGGGTTAACAGTCGCGCTCTCGTGCTCTGCTCAAACGGTGTATACCTGGGTAGATGAAGATGGCGTGCTCCACTTTAGTGATAACCCTAGCGCTCAAGATGCCGAGGCTCTTCGCCTGCCAGATGTGCAAGCTTCAGCACCCGCCCCTAAATTTGAGGCCTCGACTCCGGTTGACGCCGCAGCTTCCTCTACAACTAAAACGGCAACGCCAGCTAAAACCCAGGCAGAAACCGAAACCACAGAGCGCGAGGTTCCCACTCAATTAACTCTCACCATGCTGACTCCAGTTCATGATCAAACCATTCGCAACAACCGCGGCTTAATCCCGATTCAGATAGAACTCAACCGAAAGCTTGGTATAGGTGAGCAATTACAATTGATGCTCGATGGCCGTCGATATGGCGCCCCACAGACCCAACCTATTTGGGAATTAAAAGGTATCGATCGAGGTACTCACACCATTGCAATTCAAGCACATAGAAGCGGCAAGCTTATTGCATCTACTAGTCCAGTCACCGTGTATTTACATCGAGCGACGCTCAAGTAGGCCAATGTGTTAAAAGAGGCCAAATAACCTCTACTTTTCACCTAATCGAAGCAGCTTTCAGCGACTCTAATGAATTATCTTTAGCTTCTGGTTGATATGCGCCATACTTGAACTTAGCCACGCACCAATTTGGTGCAGTGAGAAAAACACCAGTTCAAGGACGAAATAGTGAATCGATCAGCCAAAAGCGACAGCATAGATACACATCATCTTTCCAGCGCCATTCTCGACAATATGGTGACTTCGACATTGATGCTCGATGAGCAATTGTATGTCCGATACGCCAATCCGGCCGCTGAGCAGCTCTTTTCACAGAGCGCACGACGCATCGTTGATCATCCACTGAGCCAACTTATCCAACACGCTTCACTTGATTTGGCACTGTTGACGCAACCGCTACAAAGTGGCCAGAGCATTACCGACAGTGACGTTACCTTCGTTGTTGATAACCGCCCACTGATGCTTGAAGTCACGGTTAGCCCAATCTCTTGGCAACGAGAGACGCTGTTATTGGTTGAGATGCGCAAGATAGACCAGCAAAGACGCCTTAGCCAAGAGCTCAACCAACATGCACAACAACAAGCGGCTAAGTTGCTGGTACGCGGGTTAGCACATGAGATCAAAAATCCACTAGGTGGCTTAAGAGGTGCGGCGCAGTTACTTGGGAAAATGCTTCCTGATCAGTCTCTTAATGAATATACGCAGATCATTATTGAGCAAGCCGACCGCTTAAGAGCATTAGTCGACCGTCTGCTTGGCCCACAGAAGCCGGGGACTAAATCAGAAGAGAACCTTCACCAGATACTTGAGAAAGTCAGGCAGCTCGTAGAGCTCGAATCGGGTTCAACGCTCGCCATCGAAAGGGATTACGACCCGAGCCTACCGGACATCTTGATGGATTCGGCACAGGTTGAACAAGCGATGCTCAATATCGTGAGCAATGCAGCGCAGATTCTAAAGACTCAAGATTCTGGCAAAATCACCATTCGCACCAGAACGGTGCATCAAGCAAATATTCACGGGCAGCGACACAAACTCGCAGCTCGTATTGAGATCAGCGATAACGGTCCGGGCATCCCCGATGATTTAAAAGACACGCTGTTTTACCCAATGGTCAGCGGACGAGAAGGTGGAACAGGGCTGGGGCTATCGATTTCTCAAAACCTGATCGATCAACACAATGGGAAAATTGATGTTGAAAGCTGGCCAGGCAACACCACATTCACGATTTATCTACCGATTTAGGTCATAAGAACCTCGCTATTGGACAGCGAGATGAAAGGCTTAGCTCGGTAACACAAAGATTAAGACATCATAAAAACAACAATGATTATCACAATAGATTTGGCTGCAAAGGAATTGAATTATGAGTAAGGGATACGTTTGGGTCGTCGATGACGACAGCTCTATCCGCTGGGTAGTAGAGAAAACACTTTCATCTGCGGATATTAAGTGTGAAACATTTGCTGATGCTGAGAGCGTGTTGCTTGCGCTTGAGCGCGAGACACCGGACGTATTGGTGTCTGACATTCGCATGCCCGGCATTGACGGGATTGAGCTGTTGCATCAGGTTCATCAACGCTCTCCCGACCTGCCCGTGATCATTATGACCGCGCACTCAGACCTTGATGCGGCGGTGAATGCTTATCAAAAAGGCGCCTTTGAATATCTTCCAAAGCCGTTCGATATTGATGAAACACTGACTCTAGTCGAACGAGCGATCGCGCACAGCCAAGAGCAGAAACGCGAACAAGCCAGTGAGGTCGCTGAAGACACCAACGCGCCAGAAATCATCGGTGAAGCACCGGCAATGCAGGAGGTTTTCCGAGCGATTGGCCGTTTGTCTCGCTCATCCATATCCGTGCTGATCAATGGTGAATCGGGTACCGGTAAAGAATTGGTCGCTCACGCTCTGCATCGTCACAGCCCAAGAGCTAAGAAGCCCTTCATTGCCTTGAACATGGCAGCAATCCCCAAAGATCTGATCGAGTCTGAACTGTTTGGCCACGAAAAAGGTGCCTTTACCGGTGCTAACAGCGTTCGCCAAGGACGCTTTGAACAAGCCAACGGCGGCACCCTATTTCTGGATGAGATCGGTGACATGCCACTCGATATCCAAACTCGCTTGTTGCGTGTACTTTCTGATGGTCAGTTCTATCGTGTCGGCGGTCACTCTGCAGTTAAGGTAGACGTTCGTATCGTTGCCGCAACCCACCAAGATCTTGAGCGCTTAGTGCATGAAGGCGACTTCCGTGAAGACCTTTTCCACCGACTCAACGTTATCCGAATCCATATCCCGGCACTTCGCGAACGTAAACAAGACATTGAAAAGCTGACTCATCACTTCCTAGCATCCGCCGCCGAAGAGCTCGGTGTTGAAGTGAAGACACTGCATCCTGAGACCATTTTGAAGCTCAACCAGCTCAATTGGCCTGGTAACGTACGTCAGCTTGAGAATATTTGTCGCTGGTTAACGGTGATGGCTAGCGGCAGCGAGATACTGCCTTCCGATCTACCACCGGAATTGTTGGAAGAAAAAGTCGTGACCACTTCAGGTTCTGGAGATAACTGGCAACAACTGCTCGCTAATTGGGCAAAGTGTGCGCTTGATTCAGGAGAAAAAGAGCTGCTAACTTATGCTCTGCCAGAATTTGAACGTATACTGCTAGAAGCTGCACTCCACCACACTAATGGTCATAAACAGGATGCAGCTAAGGTTTTGGGATGGGGAAGAAACACCCTAACTCGTAAACTCAAAGAACTGTACTAGACCTTATATGATTCTCGATGCAGCTACTTTTTAACCAAAAAAGTGTCGCTTGGTTTGAATAGTGTCGGTACAATTACAGTGCGCTATTCACCAAAGTTGTAGCTAAAGATGTCTTTGAAAACACAAATTACTTTGAGAACCGCAGTGGTTCTGCCATTCGTGATGATTTTTCTGTTCACTATGGGTGTAATGGTTTTCACTCAAAAGCTAAGCTACAAAGAGATGGTGAGTGATGTTAGTGCACGCCAGCTGACATCACTGACTGACAATGTTCATCAAAGCCTGTCTAATTTTTTAGAAAAGCCATTTCACGCCAACCTCTCACTCAGCCATAACATCGGCTACCACCATCTTTATCAAGCAGGCAATCTTAGTAAGGTCCAAGACTATATTTTTTATACGTTTTCAGACCATTACACTGCTGTACCTCAACTCGATGCGATCGGCTTTGGTTCTGAAGATGGTAACTACGTCGGTTTCCGCAAAGAAGCCAACAAAGGCTACACCTTGATGGTGCAAGACGAACGCACCAATGATCAGCTGGTCATTTACCGTGGCAGCAAAATTAGTGAAGACATTCGATCGGTGATTTCAGGTTACGATCCTAGAATCCGTCCTTGGTACACACCCATTGCGACACAGAAAAAACCGTTATGGTCACCAATTTATGCCAATGCTGACGAACGTCAAGAAATCACCTTATCTGCTCTAGCGCCTATCTATGATGATAATGAATTCAAAGCCGTCGTAGTCAGCGACATCAAAATCAATACCTTCAATGCGTTTCTCAGAAAGCTCAAAGATAGAACGGATGCCTCTGTTTACATCATCGATAAGCAGCAACGCTTGGTCGCGCACTCAGGCGGAGGCAGTGTCGTTTCATGGGGCACAGGACAAACCAACAAAGGGCAACGCAAACTAGCAACAGAGAGTGCTAATCCAGTCATACGTGAGAGTGCTAGCTACGTAGAGCAATTCCACCTAATCGAGAATTTGGGCGAGCAGCGCTTTAGTTTTAGCCTAGACAACGAACGCTACTTCAACCAAATCACCCCATACGAAGATGAGCACGGGCTCACGTGGTTTATTGGGGTGTCGATCCCTGAAAGCAATCTGCTCGGTGAATTGCCAGAAAATCAAAGAAACAGTTGGTTGCTTGGGCTAGCACTGAGCTGCATTGGGGTCATTGCAGGATTAATTGCCTTTAATCGCGCAACCCAACCCATCACCTCGACAGCGGATGCGGCAAAACGCCTTGCTAAGGGCGATTGGGACGCGAGCATGCCAAAAACAGGGCATATATATGAAACCAGCATGTTGGTCGAGTCATTCAATGAAATGACCAACAACTTAAAGGCTTCGTTTCATGCATTACAGTCTCAACTTACCTATGACTCATTAACCAAGCTATACAGCCGTGAAGGCTTTATTGACGCTGCCAAGAAACACCCCGACAACGAAAAAGGCACACTGTATTTGATTGGTATTGATCGCTTCCGAGACATCAATGACAGCCTAGGTCATTACAATGGCGACCAGCTACTTATCATTGCGGCTGCTCGTTTAAGAGGCACACTGCCATCCGAATACCTACTAGCTCGCACTGGTGGTGATGAGTTTGCCATCTACGCGCCAAACGTAACGCAAAGCGATGATGTTCAGCTGCTGACTAACCGCTTACTTCAAACCTTCGCTTCCCCATTTTCAATGGAATCGGAAAGCGTGGTGATTAAGGTATCGATGGGGATAGTGAATGTCTCGAATCTTCACGACATTACACTCCTGCTACGCAGCAGCAGCATTGCATTGAGCAATGCGAAACAAGACAAAACCAGTGTCTGTATTTATAGCCTTGAAATGGGCAAAGCATCGAGACATCGCACCAAGATGTTAGCGCGGATGAACCGAGCGATTGAGCTTCAACAGTTCGAACCGTTTTATCAGCCTATTATTGATCTGGAATCTGGCTCGACCATAGGAGCAGAAGCTTTAGCTCGCTGGATAACGGATGAAGGGGTGATCTCGCCACTCGAGTTCATTCCTCTCGCGGAAGAGAGCGGGCTCATTGACGATATCGGAAAACAAATTCTGCATAAGTCGTGTCGAGATACAGCCATCGCGATTGAGTCAGGAAAATGGAGCAAGGACTTCTCGATTCACGTCAACCTGTCGGTCGTTCAGCTAAGCGAAAGTGGCTTTGTGGAACAAGTAAAAGGCACGTTGCGAGACACAAATCTGCCAGCAAGCAACCTGACACTAGAGATCACCGAATCACGCATCGTCGACAACGACCCGACCATCATCGATAACATGCTGACTCTAAAAGCACTAGGGATATCAATTGCGATTGATGACTTTGGTACCGGCTATTCGTCACTGGCTTATTTACACAAACTGCCATTTGATTGCTTAAAGATCGATCGCAGCTTTGTCAGCAAACTTGATAAAGAGAACCTAGATAGCTCCATCGTCGCGGCCATCGTTAACATCACTAAGGGCTTCAAAGTAAGCTTGGTGGCAGAGGGCGTTGAAACACAGCAACAGGCTGAACTTCTCAAGCAGCTGCAGTGCCCGCTTGCTCAAGGCTTCTTATACAGTCGCCCAGTTCCGTTTGACCAATGGCCTACCGACCTCATCAACTCCAAGCAAAGTGCCAAGGTCAAACAAAATACTACTGAGAGTCTCACCTAAGTCAGGCAGAAATCGAATGAGTCAGATACAAAAATGCCAGCATAATGCTGGCATTTTTTATTGTTCTATTCTCTGTCGAGCGATTAGATAACGCGAGAGAACTGCTGCTGGCGAGCCTTTGCACGTAGGTATTTATCAAAACACATACAAATGTTACGGATCAGCAAGCGGCCACGCAGAGTAACACGGATTTCTTTGTCATCGACTTCAACCAAATCATCGTTGATGAAGGTTTGTAGAAGCTCTAAATCTTCTTTGAAGTAGCGATTAAAGTTAACCGAGAACTCAGATTCGATCATCGTTTTATCAAGCTTAAAGTTACAGATAAGCTGCTTGATCACTTCACGACGTAGAAGGTCGTCACTGTCTAGTGCCACGCCTTTCCAAAGTGCATGGCGCAGGTCATTCACCTGAGCGTAGTACTTCTTCAGCTCTTTCTGGTTTTGAGCGTAAGCATCACCGACCATAGAGATAGCAGAAACACCGAAGCCAATTAGGTCAGCTTCACCTTGGGTAGTGTAACCTTGGAAGTTACGATGCAGAATACCTTCACGCTGTGCAACCGCTAGTTCATCTTCAGGTTGAGCGAAGTGGTCCATACCGATGAACTGGTAACCCGCCCCCGTTAGCGTCTCGATGGTATCTTGCAAGATCGCCATTTTCTCTTTCGCTTCAGGTAGGTCTTCGTCTTTAATCTTACGCTGCGCCGCAAACAGCTGAGGCATGTGTGCGTAGTTAAATACCGATAAACGACCTGGTTTCATCTCTAGCACTTGTTTCAATGTTTCAGCGAACAAAGCTTGAGTCTGCTTTGGTAGGCCGTAAATCAAATCCAGGTTAGTTGAACGGAAGCCTAGCTCTTTCGCTCGTTTAACCATCGCAATGATGAACTCTTCATCTTGCTCACGGTTAACCAGTTTCTGCACTTCTTTATTGAAGTCTTGCACGCCAATGCTCAGGCGGTTGAAGCCTTCGTTACGCAGGTGGTCAAGTACGTCTAGCTCAATCTCACGCGGGTCAACTTCAATACTGATTTCAGCGTCAGCGGTGAAGTTAAACTCTTCACGCAAAATACTCATCAAACGAGTGATTTGTGTTTTGGTCAAGAACGTTGGCGTACCACCACCGAAGTGCAATTGCGTCACTTCACGGCCATTCAATAAAGAGGCGCGTTGGCGGATTTCATGTTCAATCACATCAAGGTACTCATCCGCTTTATGCGAGTGACGAGTAATGACTTTATTACAACCACAGTAGTAACAAAGCTTGTGGCAGAACGGGATATGCACGTAAAGAGAGAGTGGACGCTCAGGATATTGAGTACACGCCATGTCGTAATCAGCGACGGTAAACGCTTCATGAAACTCCAACGCAGTTGGGTATGAGGTGTAACGAGGTCCCGAATAGTTGTACTTGTTTAAGATCTCTTGATCCCAAACGATTTGCTGATTCGTTGTTACTGGCTTGCTCGACATAGCGGTATTTCCAATTTAGATCCGCGAGAACCTAAGGTCTCTCAAATCATTTTACATACATTAAAATATAGACGGGTTATTTTGCCACACGACCTGTAAGGTCGTTCCAAGACAAAATCAATTTTTTAGACAAAAACTCAGAACTGCTAGCTTGATCACTAACAAAGCGTCGGGATTAACGAGACGCAAAAGGTAAGACGGCTCATTTAACACTATCTATAAAGATAAGGTGTCTCAAGAACACCCTGTATTAAACAAGCCTCTATTTTAAATAGTCTTAGCGACTAGATCATCTGAATGTTGATTTGGTTGTTGAGAGGTTTAACCTTCTCTTGCAACCTTTTCAGATCTTCAATGACCGCATCATTCAAGCGAGTCTCTGCCTTATGGCGCGTGAGATTCTGCTGCATGCGTTCTTTCTTCGTCAGTTCCTGTCTTGCCTCTCCGCGCGCCATATCTTTTACGATATGGTACAGCTCAGAAAGAGCAGGATACTCAGAATCAAAATCGACACGCTCATCACCCTGAACATTATCCATAATGATACACACTCGGATACTGATCTCAGGTAAGTCACATTGCCCTTGAATACCCGCTAAGCACAAAGTATTTACGTTTTCGTAAATCGTCGCGTTACGTTTTTCAATGGCTAGTGCTTGATGCTGCTTTTGCAACTCCGCCTGCTTCTTCACTTGAAGTAGAAGGTAACCTGCGTAAGAGCCCAAGCCGAGAATGATAATTCCACCAGCAATTGCTAATAAGGTTACGTTCATTGGCTATTAACCTTTAAAGCTGTCTAAATCGAAATCTTCGAATTGAGATAGCAAGTCTTCGTCAGAGCTCGCTTTCTTCTTAGATGCAACCGGTGCTTCTTCGAAGATCTCTTCTTCATCGTCTTCTGGCTCTAGTAGACCTAAGCGGCCCATTAGGTGTTCGATACGATCAAGTTTCTCATCAACAAACTTCTGTAGACCAGCACCTAGGTTTTCACCATTTTCGATACGATCTAGCAGTGTGTTCAGTTGAGCATCATTCTCAAGCATCTCTAACTCTTGTTCGTTAGATAGCTTGCGCTCTTGTTTAGTCGGCTTCTTCGCTGGTTCAACGATCAGCGGAATTTTTTTCTTGCTGCCTAAACGAGGGTCACGAGCTTGTGCAGCTTTACGCTGTTTTGCTTCGCTACCATCTGAATGACGGCTGCCAGACTTCAGGCCTTTACGCTTTTTAACACGCTTACGTTCACGACCTTCAACATCAGATTCACTACGGTTACGAGTAACCATAGGCTCCGGAGCGCCAAGTGCTCCCGGCTTTCTTGATTTCTTACTACGACCCATTACTGCACTTTCCTCAGTAAAATTACATCATTTCCAAAAAATTCTAGTTCGAGCTTATCCCGCTCTGCCAAAAACTGGAATGTTTGACGACTAAAGAAGACGACATGTGTCGGGTCATTCTTGTAGTGCCAACCAGCAAACGCGTCTACGTCTATTACTAGTTTAGTCATAAGACCAATCCAGCCCTTGGGTTTAACTAAATTCAACCATTGCTGCCATACTTTGTCTGGGTGATAAAGATGCTCTATCACCTCCGTGGCAGTCATAAAGTCATACGTTTTTTCCAACACAGAGGGTTCTGGGTGGTAATAGATATCGTACAACTCCATGGTGTGTCCGGCTTCTTCTAACATAATAGATAGCGTAGGGCCTGGGCCACAACCAAAATCCAACCCTTGTGAGTTAGATGAAATTTTGTCTGTTAGTGGATCCGCGATGCGAGATAAAAAGCGGCGATAGCCTGCATCACTAGGATCGTTCTCATGGAGATCATAGTGTGCTTTTTCTTCTTTTGCTTCTAACCTTTGTTCAGGTTTAACAAATACCAGTTCACATTGCTGACACTGCAGATAGGCTCTGCGTTTGTCTTCAAAATAGTGATTCACGCCTTGGTGATGGCATAAGGGACAAGTATACATAGCACATCCTTAAACAGGGATGCGAAACATACCAGAAACTGAGTTTATAGTGGAGAGGTATTGGGTGTTTTTTCATCAAATCAATAAAAAAAGCGATAGGAAAACCTATCGCTCTCTAAATCTGCCTATATCGGCCAAAATTTGCATACTCAACTTGGTACACAAATCTCCATTTGTTATTGGTGCTTTCCATGCCAAATTTGTTTGTTGTTCATCGTCCTGATGAGTTTTGGCTATCCTTTTCTAACACCTTGTTGCTGGGCTGTCCTAGCCTGATCCATTTCTGTCTATACCGTTAGACTAGATGATCATCCATATCTAAGTCAGCTCCTAGCTGATGGCGGTTACTTTACCGTGTTACAAAAAGACTACAAGAGTGCGACTTCACACTTTTGTACACAAATCGATCACACATTGATAAATCAGACATAAACACAAAACGCATTAATAAAACCAATACAAAAGAAAACGCCCCGACCATTACTGATCGGGGCGTCTCTTCAATCTCGCTCGAACGTACATTCCTTTACTCTGGCTAAGAGCAAGAAACCGACAAATTAGTGTAAACCACCAACGTACTTCGATAAGGTATCAATATCAGCGTCTGTTAACTTTTTAGCTACATCACGCATCATCGCATTCATGTCGTTATTACGGTCACCATCGCGGAATTTTTCAAGTTGAGCCTTGATGTAATCTGCGTGCTGACCTGAAATCTTAGGGAAACCAGAAAGTTCGGTACCATTACCACGAGGACCATGACAAGCAATACACGCCGTTACGCCGCGTTCTGCGTTACCCGCTGTGTAAAGAACCTTACCTTCATCTACTACATTTTCAGGAGTAGAGTTACTAGAGATAGGTAGAGAGGCGTAGTATGCCGCTAGGTCAGCCATATCTTCTTCAGATAAAGGCATCGCCATTGCACCCATTACAGGTTCGTAACGACCTTGCTTACCACCACTTGTCATACCTAGCTTAAGCTCTTTTAACTGCTTCTCTAGATACTTCTCATGTTGACCAGCCAGCTTAGGGTACTGAGTGATCAGGCTGTTGCCGTCAGCACCGTGGCAGGCAACACATGTTTGTGATTTGGCTTTACCAGCTTCAATACTACCTTGAGCCCATACTGAGCAGCTGGCTAAAAGACTCAAAATTAGCGCTAATTTCTTCATGACATTCCATTATAATTATCAAGCTTCCAGTACCACTCTATGTTGCCACTCATGGTACAATAGGCGACCTTATGCCGAGCACGGTTATTTTACACAAATTCACAAAAAAGTAATCAATCGACTACACAAAGTCGAGATGGAGTTAACAGTGAGCGTAAAAATTCATTATCAAAACACGCATTTCATTACCAGTGCACCTGATATTCGTCATTTACCAGAAGACGAAGGGATCGAAATTGCGTTTGCAGGACGCTCCAATGCTGGTAAATCTAGCGCGCTAAATCGCGTTACAAACCAAAAAAGCTTGGCGAAAACCAGTAAAACACCCGGTCGAACTCAGCTAATCAACCTATTTAAGGTAACGGACGGTTGTCATATCGTCGATTTACCTGGATATGGCTTTGCTCAAGTACCACTTGAGATGAAGAAAAAATGGCAGAAGTCGCTAGGTGAATACCTACAACGACGTGAAAGCCTGAAAGGTTTAGTGGTATTGATGGATATCCGTCACCCAATGAAAGACCTTGACCAACAAATGATCTACTGGGCTATCGATAGCCGCATCCCAGTACAGGTTTTGTTAACAAAAGCAGACAAACTGAAAAGTGGTGCGCGTAAAGCACAGCTACTGAAAATCCGTAACGATGCAAAATCTTTCGGTGGTGATGTTGCGGTTGATGTCTTCTCTTCAATGAAGGGCATCGGCGTTGACCAACTGCGTGCCAAGATGGATGAGTGGTTTGCGCCTGCGCTTGCTGATCAAATCATTGATGAGTTAGCAGACGAAGAGCACAACGACTCAGAGTAGTTCCTCTACTTATCGCTATAGGTTAGAGCACTTACAACACGTGATTTAGCCTTATCAATGCCCCTCCTTATATAGGTGGGGTATTTTTTTGCCCAAAAATGAGTGAGTTAAGCCTAAGTTTTTAGTGTTAAAAATCGGATTTAGCCACTAAAACCAATAGAAGTGAACCATACTAAAAGACACATCTAAATAATCAGAACAATGAGAAAGGAATACTCATGTGGAAAATACCATTGGCCATCATTGCACTTATGTTGGTCTCACTGACAGGGTTTGCCTCTGAAGCAGAACAAGAACAAGCCCCACTGATCAATGTCGATATGACCTTAGACCTCGATGGCATGGAAAAGTACGCCCAAGATGCGAGTGAGTCTCTTGAGGTGATATCGCAATCTTTGCAGGCGATAGTCAACAACCCCAACCTAAGCGACGACCAGCAACAAGCCCTCAATCAAACCGTTGAAAGTATCAATAAGCTTGCGAGCTCCACCAAGACATCACTCAATCAACTACCACAAGCCTTAGACCAATCTCGACTCGCCTTTAAACAAACCAGTCAAATGCTGTTGGATGATGTTCAGACCAAGATCATCATTGCGTTAGCGGCCGTTATCGCCGTCATTATTATCGCTTTGACCGCTATCTATCTGCTTATCCTGAAACCCATGCAGCAAACCTTGGTAAAAGCGACCAACAATATCTCTTCGATGGCACAATCCATCCAGATCACCGCCGAAGCACTGAAATACAGCACCGAGAAGCAACAGAAAATCATGGATTACATTGAGCATTCACCGACTCAATACACTGATAAATAAGGCGTGAGCCATCAATCCTTTATCGATAACTTGTAAAATAAAAGTTATTTCAAGTGATAAAACAATCGACTTAGAGACGGATTTAAATTACCAAAAGCTGATCGAATTCCAGATCTAAGGCAAATCAGGGGCTTATCACTGTGCTTGAGAAAGTGTAATAAAAGGCACTAAAAATGAGAGGTTTTACGGGGGAATGGTAGGTTGGAAATATTTTTCTTTCGCACAAGAAAAAACGCCCCAGTCAAATACTGACTGGGGCGGCTGAATCAGCCTAATCCAATAACGTGAAACAAAAGGTCTGAAAGATAGAACATCTTACCTCTGTACCCTACAAGATTTAATGTACAACAATTGCTCAGAAATGAAAACAATTTTTGTAGTTTTTTTTCATGAATGTTTTATTAAAACATCTAAGTTCTTTTCACAGCTTATCTTTATTCGAGACAAAAAAAAGCCAGTGTTTGTGCACTGGCTCATACTAATTTGCTTAATAAGGTCAAAAACTGATTAGTGGGCTTGATCCCAGTTATCACCGTGGCCAGCTTCCGCCACAAGCGGCACTTCTAGTTCTGCCGCGGATTCCATCAATTCTTGTACTTTACTTTCAATTTCGGCTAAAGCTGACTCTTCCACTTCAAACACCAATTCATCGTGTACTTGCATCAATAGCTTCACACGACCATCGCCTTCCGCTTGAATCCACTCATCCACCAACAACATCGCTTTCTTAATGATGTCCGCTGCTGTGCCTTGCATTGGCGCATTGATCGCCGCGCGTTCAGCAGCTTTACGACGCATGCCATTACGAGATTGAATCTCAGGAAGGTGCAGTCGACGACCGTAAATGGTTTCAACGAAGCCTTGCTCTGAAGCAGCACTGCGCGTGTCTTCCATATACTGCATTACGCCAGGGTAACGCTCGAAGTAAGTGTCCATGTAGTGCTGTGCTTCGCCACGAGGAATACCCAGTTGCTTAGCCAAGCCAAAGGCACTCATACCGTAGATAAGACCGAAGTTAACGGCTTTAGCACGACGACGTTGTTCAGTGGTCACACTCTCAATATCAACACCAATGATCTCAGCAGCCGTTGCCGCGTGGATATCTTTGCCTTGTTGGAATGCTTCCAGAAGCGCTTTATCACCCGAAAGGTGCGCCATGATACGCAATTCAATTTGAGAGTAATCGACCGCTAGAATCTTCCAACCATGTTGTGCAACGAATGCTTGGCGGATACGACGGCCTTCTTCATTACGAATTGGGATGTTCTGCAGGTTTGGATCTGTTGAAGACAATCGACCCGTTGCTGTCACCGCTTGGTGATAAGACGTATGAACACGACCCGTTTCAGCGTTGATCATCTTCGGTAGTTTATCTGTGTAGGTCGACTTTAGTTTCGCAAGGCCACGATACTCAATGATCAGCTTAGGTAGCGGGTAATCAAGAGCCAACTCTTGCAGCACTTCTTCGTTGGTTGAAGGTGCACCTGATGGCGTTTTCTTGATAACAGGCAGACCCATTTTCTCAAACAGGATCGCTTGCAGCTGTTTTGGCGAGTTCATGTTGAACTCTTGCTCTGCAATCTCGTAGGCTTTCTGTTCTAGCTCATCCAATCGAACCGCAATCTCTTGCGATTGAGCGCCCAGCAACATGTCATCGATGAATACGCCGGTACGTTCAATGCGAGACATTACAGGGATCAGTGGTACTTCGATTTCTTCATAGATGGCTTTTAGCTTTTCATCTTGCTCAATGTTTTCCATCAAACGGTTATGAAGACGTAGTGTCACGTCAGCATCTTCTGCTGCGTATGGAGACGCCTCACCCAGCTCAATCTGATTGAAAGTAAGCTGCTTCTTACCTTTACCTGCGATTTGCTCAAATGAGATGCAGCTGTGCTGTAGGAAACGCAGCGCTAGGCTGTCCATATCATGCTTGCCACCTACGCTATTGAAAACGTAAGACGCCAGCATGGTATCGTGCTTGATGCCTTTCATCTCGATACCGTAGCGCGCTAGCACACTCATATCGTATTTAAGGTTCTGACCTACTTTCGCTTGTGCATCATCTTCAAGAATCGGCTTAAGCTGTTCAAGTACCCAATCGCGATCCAGCTGCTGCGGTGCATCTAGGTAATCATGGGCAACCGGTACGTAAGCGGCAACGCCTTCTTCAGTCGCGAATGACAGGCCAACGAGGTTCGCCACCATGTAATCTAGGCTGTCTGTCTCGGTATCGAAAGCAAACACTTCAGCCGCTTTTAATTTTTCTAGCCAAGCATTGAATGACGCTTCATCGAGGATGGTTTCGTAGTTACTGCGATCAATCGTCACTGCAGAGGTGTTCATTTCTACAGTAGATGTAGTTGATGCCTCGCTGCTGCGCACTGCACCCGACTTCTCATCCGCCTCAACCACACCGCTGCCGCCTTCCAGTAGCTCGTTCAACCAAGATTTGAAGACCAGTTGACCGTATAGCTTAATCAGCTCATCCGTATTTGGTTGTGCTTTTACAAGCGACTCAGGTGTCTCTTCTAACTCGACGTCCAGTTTGATCGTTGCAAGCTCGTAAGACATCTCAGCGTTGTCTTTATTATCAATCAGCTTCTTAGCCATGGTTTTTGAACCACGGAAGCCAAGAGCGGCAATATCATCCAGGTTTTGATACAGCTTTTCGATGCTACCAATGCCTTGTAGTAGAGCAGTTGCTGTTTTGTCACCAACACCTGGAACGCCAGGAATGTTATCCACTTTATCGCCCATCAGTGCAAGGTAGTCGATAATCAGCTCAGGTGGGATGCCAAACTTCTCTATCACGCCTTCGCGATCCATAACCACGTTGGTCATGGTGTTGATCAAAGTAACGTTGTCATCAACCAGCTGCGCCATATCTTTATCGCCAGTACTGATCAAAACCGGCATGCCCGCTTTAGATGCTTGAGAAGCTAGCGTACCAATCACATCATCCGCTTCAACGCCTGGGATCGAGATAAGTGGTAGACCCATTGCGCGAATCACGTTGTGCAAAGGTTCGATCTGACAACGTAGATCATCCGGCATAGGTGGACGATTAGCCTTGTACTCTGGGTACATGTCATCACGGAACGTCTTTCCTTTTGCATCAAAAATAACCGCAATACGATCAGAAGCAAATTGACGCATCATGCTGCGCAGCATGTTAACTACACCGTAAACCGCGTTAGTCGGGATATCACCATTGCTCATGGTGCCAGGGTAAGCATGAAACGCGCGATATAGGTAAGAAGAGCCATCGATCAGAATCAATGGATTATCAGGAATACGAGCCATAATGTTTGTGTATCCAGTAAGTACAGAAATTATCTGTTAAGAATGCCACGTCTGTTGGTTGGATTCCACGTTGTCGATCTGTATCCGTTCACTCGGTTGTGTTCGTTATAATCGATTTGTTGTTATTTTTTGTTCTTAGACGCAAGCGTTCTGTGGATAACTCTGTTTATATTATTTATCCACCCTGTTGAGAACTACGGTGAACAACTCAAAAAACACCAATAAACAACTGAAAATAAAGAATAATTTTACAGATCGAACAGATGATCAACGATCTTTTCTCGATCTTGCGTTGTGGAAAAGAATGCTGATGGCGTTTTATTCATAAAAATACGTGCCACTAAATATGCATCTTGTTGAAATGGTGGGTATAAAAAAAGCGACACCCGAAGATGTCGCCTAGCAAAAACCGGTAAAGCCATTCAAATTGAATACCACAGCTTTACCTAAAAGCTATAAATTACACTGGAAGCAATGTGAGCAATGTCGTGTCAAAAAGAACTTAGTACAAGTTCGCGAGAATTCTGTTGGGTAACCAAGTAGATACTTGAGTACTTAACATCCTTGTGAACATTTCCTCATTCCCTAAGACGAAGTTAATAATAATGATTCTCATTTAATAGTCAACAATTAAATGATAATAAATCTCATTTGATTTATAAACCGTTAACAGCAGTGCTTAAATTTGCTTCAAAAAATGGATTCTATGGTCATTAATGTCTTCTTTTTCTTCAAATCTTTCGATTAGGTAACCGTTTCTCAATAACAGGCACAACATTGCAGGGAACTGGTTACGAGACTTAACCTTTAACTGTCTGTAGCCCTGCTCTTTCGCCCACTGTTCCTGAACGTCTAATTGCGCCTGTGCAACGCCTTTGTTCCTCGCGAGCGGTGACACGCCACCAAACCAGCTGTAAAAAGTATCTTGATCCAATTCATAGCCGATCTTAAAGCCAAGCAACACGCCAGCTTCTTCAGCCACTAAGATAAGGCTCTTTTTCCCTGCCAGCCGCTCTGACAGAGAAGCGACACTCTCTTTTTTAGCGAACTCAGAGATCTGCTCGACCACAGACACCACTTCTTCTAAAGAACCTTCACGTACGACAACTGACATCTTATTCATCCTTATAAACGAAAGGGCTGGCACAATGGCCAACCCTTTACTGATCACTTAAGTGAGATCTACACGGTTACTTTTCTTTTAAATGCTCAGCAGCTTGTGCGTTATCTTCAGCAAGCCACTCTGCGACATCTTTAGCGAAGTAAGTAAGAATGCCATCAGCGCCAGCACGCTTAAAGCACAACAGTGATTCCATGACGGTTTCGCGCTCTTTCAGCCAGCCGTTTTGAATCGCCGCTTTGTGCATCGCGTATTCACCAGATACTTGGTAAGCAAACGTAGGCGCTTGCAGTTCGTGCTTAACACGACGAACAATATCAAGGTAAGGCATGCCTGGTTTCACCATCACCATGTCCGCACCTTCATTAAGATCCATCGCGACTTCATGAATCGCTTCATCGCTGTTGGCTGGATCCATCTGGTAGTTCTTCTTGTTACCACCTTTCAGGTTCGAAGCACTGCCAACTGCATCACGGAATGGGCCGTAGTAGCACGATGCATATTTTGCAGAGTACGCCATAATCTGAGTATGAATATGGCCCGCTTCTTCTAACGCTTCACGGATCTTACCAATGCGACCATCCATCATATCTGACGGTGCAACCACATCCGCACCCGCTTCAGCGTGTGATAATGCTTGCTTGATCAAGACTTCAGTCGTCTCGTCATTCATCACGTAACCATCTTCATCGATGATGCCGTCTTGGCCGTGAGTGGTGAACGGGTCTAGTGCTACGTCAGTAATAACGCCAATGTTTGGCACATGCTCTTTTAGTAAACGTACAGCGCGCTGCACCAAACCTTCTGAGTTATGAGCTTCAGCTGCACATAAACTTTTAGCATCTTGGTTCACGACTGGAAATAGAGCAATCGCAGGAACACCCAGCTTTGACAGGTAATCTGCTTCCTCGAGCATGTAGTCGATCGACAAGCGTTCAACACCTGGCATTGACTCGACAGGCTCGCGGCGGTCTTTACCCATCAGGATAAACATTGGGTAGATTAGATCATCCACAGACAATTGATTTTCTGCCATTAGGCGACGGCTAAAGTCGTGCTTACGCATACGGCGCATACGGCGACCTGGGAATTGACCTTGAATTGAAACAGACACTAGATTCTCCTTGCCTAGTCTAAGCACCGAAATACTTAGATATGAAAAGTGCTAAATACAGGCAAAAGCATATCACTGATGGCTCAGGACGCTAGCAGTAAAATATGAAACCCACTCAAAAATAGGGATAAATGGCAAAAAATGACCTTCTCCTCACACTGCCGTATACTCATGACAACTCAGTAAAGACCGCTTTCAGGACAAAACAATGATCGACACCCATGCTCATATTTACGCTAGTGAATTCGATGAAGACCGCGAACAAGTCGTGCAGCGCGCACTGGCTCAAGGGATTGATACCATTCTATTGCCGAACATCGATTTAGAATCTATCGAGCCAATGTTAGCGACGGAAGCTCAGTTTCCTGATGTGTGCCGTTCAATGATGGGCTTACACCCTTGTTATGTGGATGCGAATATCGAGCAAACCCTAAAAACCATTCGAGCTTGGTTTGATAAGCATGACTTTATCGCCGTGGGTGAGATTGGTATCGACTTGTACTGGGATAAAACCTTCAAGGCTGAACAAGAGATGGCGTTTGTGACTCAACTGCAGTGGGCAAAAGAGCTTGATTTACCTGTGGTGATCCACACTCGTGATTCCATTGAAGAGACACTTGCCCTACTTCGTAAAGAACAAGATGGCAGCTTACGCGGGGTATTCCACTGCTTTGGTAGCAGCTTAGAGGAAGCTCAAGCGATCAACGAGCTAGGCTTTCATTTAGGTTTAGGCGGCGTTTCGACCTTTAAGAACTCTGGGATGGACAAGGTGATCCCACATCTCGATATGGATTACGTCATTCTAGAGACAGATTGCCCATACTTGGCACCAACACCGAATCGCGGTAAACGCAATGAACCAGCCTACACAGAATTAGTAGCAAAACGCATCGCCGAATTACGCGGAATTACCCTTGAAGAAGTCGAAAACATAACCACAAAAAATGCTAAGGCATTGTTTAATTTATGACAAATCTATTAATAAGTAATTATTACGGATTTTTCCTGAATTTATTTGAGAAAGCTAAGTGACATGTATAGTATCAACCACCTGCATATAGAGGTAGTTGATTATGTGTGACCATTCACAACACTTACAACGTCAACATCGAACCCTATGGCATAAAATTTTGGGCATCAAAGAGCTCTATATATGTCAGAACTGTGGCTATCAGTTAAAGATTCGATAAACAGACATAATAAAAAAGCGGCCCTAGGCCGCTTTTTTATTATGTGATTTTTACTGAAGCATTCCGAATCAAGATTCAGCTTCTTCCTCTTCATCCGCATCTGGCTTACGCGTATAAAAGCGTGCGAAAAACAGACCAATCTCAAACAGAATACACATTGGAATCGCCAACAGTGTTTGCGAGATCATATCTGGTGGTGTCAGCATCATACCGATGATGAAAGCACCCACCACAATGTAAGGACGCTTTTCAGACAGAGATTGAGGCGTTGTTGCCCCCGTCCAACACAACAAGATAATCGCAACAGGCACTTCAAAGGCAATACCAAAAGCAAAGAACAGCGCGAGTACAAAATCAAGATAGCTTGAGATGTCGGTTGCGAACTCTACTCCCCCTAATGATATGGCCGTAAAAAAGCCAAATACCAACGGGAATACAATAAAGTAAGCGAACGCCACACCACAGTAAAACAGCAATGAACTTGAAGCCAATAGCGGCATGATCAAGCGTTTTTCATGCTTGTATAAACCCGGAGCAACAAAAGCCCACACCTGATACAAAATAAACGGAACCGCGAGGAATATAGACGCGATCAAGGTTAATTTCAGCGGTGTGAAAAATGGCGATGCAACATCGGTTGCGATCATCGTCGCCCCTTCCGGTAGACGATCTACCAAAGGTGCTGATACGAATTCATAAATATCATTAGCAAAATAAATTAGCCCGACAAATATCACTAGCACCGCGACAATCGCACGTAGTAGGCGATTACGTAGTTCTAGAAGGTGGCTAATTAAAGGCTGTGTCTGCTCAGTCGAAGACATGTCAAACCTCTTAAACAGGAAGATCGAAAAGGAGCCGCGCGTGTATCTATCCAGTTGAATTGGTATCCACTTGAATAGTTATTTACTTGAATAGATATCTATTTAAACATCTAGCGAATCAAGTATCCGGCGACTCCTCCTTGCGAGACTATTCGGCTTTCTTATCTGACGGTGCTGAAGCTTCACTGTTGACCTGAATGGTTTCAGATTCCACAGTTTCCATGACACTAGGTTTAGTCTCACTTGGCTTATCAGACTCAGGCTTAGCATACGGACGTTGAACCTCAGCAGCGGCCTGCTTGAGTTCATCGACTGACGCTTTAAGGTCTGGAGATAAATCTTCCATACCCATTTTTTCCGCCTTGCGTAGGTTTTCTTGCAGCTCTTGCACCTTAAGCTCATGAGAAAGTTCATCTTTCACACTGTTTGCCATGCTTTTCGCTTGTCCAACAAACTTGGAAATACTGCGAATCGCCACGGGCAAACGCTCAGGCCCTAAAACCACTAACCCAACGACAGATATTAATACCAGTTCCCAAAAACCGATATCAAACACGATTTACGCCTGCTCTTTGTCTTTCTTTGTTTCAGCAGTTGTTTCAGCGTGAGCTTCTGTCTTCTGCTGTTCAATATTCTTTGGTTCGAAGTCTGCATCTTTCTTATCTACAGGCTTGTCTTCATCGCTCATCGCTTTTTTGAAGCCTTTAACCGCTGAACCTAAGTCACCACCCATACCGCGCAGTTTCTTTGTTCCGAATAGCAAAATTACAATTACAGCAATGATTAGAAGTTGCCAAATACTGATACCACCCATTGTCATTGTCCTCGGGTCTGTCTACACATAAAAATATTAAGAGAGTCTACTGTCTAACGACGGTAAGCTCGCCAACTAAGCAACCAAAATGTGACACCTGCGATGCCACAGCCCATAGATAGCTGCTCATAAGGGCTTGAAACTAATATTGCGGAGCATACGGCTAAAGTGGCTCCAACGCCAAACAAAAACTTTCCAGTTGCTTGCTGACGCTTACTATCTCGGTAACCTTGATAAAGCTGATCCATTCTGTGGTTCATCGCTTTACCTTGGCGCAAGCTGTCATAAAGTAGCTCTGGCAGCTCTGGCAGTTTTTCTGCCCAGAATGGCGCACGCTCTTTTACTGCGTTGATCACAGCTTGCGGCCCCACCTGATTCATCATCCAGGTTTCAAGGAAAGGCTTCGCCGTTGCCCACAAATCAAGTTGCGGATACAGCTGACGGCCTAGGCCTTCGACATACAACAAGGTCTTTTGCAGAAGCACCAACTGAGGTTGAACCTCCATGTTGAAACGTCTTGCTGTATTAAATAAGTTTAGCAACACATGGCCAAATGAGATCTCGCCAAGTGGTTTTGCAAAGATTGGCTCACACACCATACGGATCGCGAACTCAAAATCATTGACGTTAGTGTCGTGTGGCACCCACCCCGAATCAACATGTAGCTCAGCAACTTTACGGTAATCTCGATTGAAGAAAGCCAACAAGTTCTCTGCTAAATAGCGCTTATCTTCGCTATTGAGCGTACCAACAATGCCACAATCCAAACCAATCCACTGAGGGTTATCTGGATTCTCTGGGTTAACAAATACGTTGCCCGGGTGCATGTCTGCATGGAAAAAGCTATCTCGGAATACTTGGGTGAAGAATACCGTCACACCGCGTTCCGCGAGCAATTTCATGTTGGTGCCGTTGGCTTCTAGCGTCTCAATATCGGAGACTTGAATACCATAGATTCGCTCTGACACCATCAGGGTTTCGCTGCTTAGATCAGGGATAACCTCTGGAACATACAGCTCTTCACTGCCTTCAAAATTACGTCGCAGTTGAATGGCATTGGCCGCCTCACGGCGCAGGTCGAGTTCATCAAGTAACGTTTTCTCGTACTCGTGAACCACTTCAACCGGTTTCAAACGACGTGCTTCAGGAAGCGACTTAGCGACTATACGCGCCATTCGGTGCATCAGTTTTAGATCTGCGTCAATCACCGGGCGAATATCAGGTCGAATTACCTTCAGAACAATCTCACGACCGCTCTCTTTAAGCTTTGCGGTATGCACCTGAGCGATAGAAGCAGAAGCCAGTGGCTCGATATCAAAGTCGGTAAACCAGTTGTCTAAACTGCCACCCAACGCCTTTTCCATATCTTGCTTCGCCAGTTGACCATCAAACGGCGCAACTTGGTCTTGCAACAACGCCAACTGATCGGCGATATGAGGAGGGAACAGATCACGACGTGTCGACATCATCTGTCCAAACTTGATCCACACTGGACCAAGTTCTTGCAGCGCAAGGCGCAAGCGATGACCCAACTCTTTATCTTGATGCTTGTTCTTAAGCCAAAACAGTGACTTTCGCGCCAACAAAGGAGCTTTAGTCAGTTGGTGTTCCGGCATCAACTCATCAAGGCCATATTCCAACTGTACCTTGATAATATGATAAAGACGTTTCAGTTCTGCTGGGGTCATGCTTTCTCCAACAGAGCGTTCAACTTAGCTTCAAGACGAGCAGCAGAGCTTTTTACGTCATCAACTTGGTCGCAAAAATGCGCGACTTCTAACGGTGCTGGTGCGATCTTCCACTCTTCAGTCAGAACTTGAGCAACATGGTTTTGATGCTTAGTTGCCTGTTTTGCTACAAAGCCACCGACGTTTTTAACGCCTTGCACCAAGGTATGCGCAACCACATCACCCGTTACGCGCGATAACCACTCTTCCAAATCAGGCTTGCAGTCTGTCATCAGTTGAGCGAATTTCTGAGCCAGTTGAATATCACCTTCTAAGATCAGCTTATCTTGCTTGATCAGCTTGGTGATGTTCGATTGCTCACGCAGTTCAGGTAACACCGATAGGTTCAAAGATAGGTAGCAGTCAGGCTGCCCTTCGTATTCTGACAACACATCAATCTGTTGGCTGAAAACGAAAGTGAGTGTTTTATTCAACTCTTTCAAATTGACTTGAATGATCTGCCCCTTTAAACGAGACAAACGACGAACCAGTGCTGGATCATCGTTCACGAAAGTATTTAAAGAGGTTTCAATAACCGCGGTGACCAATGGATCAAATGGCATGACTGTCCTTACCTTTGAAAACGGATAAGCCTTAACCTATCCGTTCTATCTTTATTCTTATTGTTTAGCACGCTCAGCGAGCCTGCTACCAAGCTCGACTAGAACTTGTAACCGCGGTGCAGCGCAACAATGCCGCCCGTTAGGTTGAAGTATTTTGTATTTTCAAAGCCCGCTTCTTGCATCATGCCTTCCAAAGTCTCTTGATTTGGGTGCATACGAATAGATTCTGCAAGGTAACGGTAGCTGTCTGCATCGTTAGCAATCAACTCACCCATTTTTGGCAACAGGTGGAAAGAGTATGCGTCGTAAACCTTTGATAGTGGCTCAAGCACTGGCTTAGAAAACTCAAGAACCAACAGACGGCCACCCGGCTTAAGTACGCGGTACATAGAACGCAGCGCTTGGTCTTTATCGGTTACGTTACGCAGACAGAAGCTGATCGTAATGCAATCGAAGTAGTTATCTGGGAATGGCAACTCTTCAGCGTTCGCTTGTACGTAGTGTACGTTGCCAACAATGCCGCTATCACGCAGCTTATCACGGCCAACATTCAGCATTGAGTTGTTGATATCAGCAAGAACCACGTGGCCTTTTTCACCAACGATACGCGAGAATTTCGCAGTAAGGTCGCCAGTACCACCACCAAGATCTAAGATACGCTGACCAGGGCGAACGCCACTGCAATCAATCGTGAATCGCTTCCACAAGCGGTGAACACCACCCGACATTAAGTCATTCATGATGTCGTATTTAGCGGCTACAGAGTGAAATACCTCTGCTACTTTCGCGACTTTTTCGTCTTTCGCGACTGTTTCGAAACCAAAGTGTGTGGTTTCTGACTCTACTGCTGAATTTGTCTGCACGCTTGTGTCCATAATGCTGTTATCTACCATGGTAAGTTCTCATCGACAGCGCTCTTTGTGTTTAGAGGCGCTGCGGCCGATTAGTTTACTTTATCCTCAGCAGGTTGTCTTTCTACTAAGGAGGCATTTTCTGAAAAAGCCTCATTTTGCGCCATTTCAGCCAAACCAATCGAGATCGGTTTCTTCACTTCAACACCCAATTGCTTGAAGCTTTCGGCCTGACGAATCACGTTGCCACGGCCTGTTACTAGCTTATTCATCGCACCTTGATAGCTTTGGTTGGCTCTATCTAACGAGCTACCAAGGCCTTCCATATCGTCCACAAACAAGCGCAGTTTGTCGTAAAGCTTACTTGCACGCTCTGCGATGACTTGAGCGTTCTGGTTCTGTCTTTCATTACGCCACAGGTTATCAATGGTACGCAGTGCCACCAGCAAAGTGGTTGGGCTGACCAAGATGATGTTTTGCTCCATCGCGTCTTTCACCAAGCTAGGGTCGGCTTGAATAGCGACTTGGAATGCTGGCTCAACCGGGATAAACATCAACACGTAATCCAAGCTTTGGATGCCTTTGAGCTGATGATAATCTTTCTGGCTCAAACCTTTGATGTGCGCTCTTAACGACACCAAGTGATCACGCAATGCAGCATCACGCTGCTGGTCGGTTTCGGCATTGAAGTAGCGTTCAAATGCCACCAACGCCATTTTGGAATCGACCACCACTTGCTTATCTTGTGGCAGATGCACAATCACATCCGGTTGATAACGCTTGCCCGCATCGTTTTGTAGGTTCACTTGCGTTTGGTATTCGTGCCCTTCGCGCAGTCCTGATTCAGCAAGCACCCGTGCCAGTACCACCTCGCCCCAGTTACCTTGTTGTTTGTTGTCACCCTTTAGCGCTTGAGTCAGGTTCACCGCTTCACGCGTCATACTCTCATTAAGACGCTGCAGGTTTTTAAGCTCATGCACCAAAGTATGACGCTCTTTGGCTTCTTGGCTGAAGCTGTCGTTCACTTGTTTCTTAAAGCCTTCCAACTGCTCTCTTAGTGGAGACAACAAACCTTCTAGGCTCTGCTTATTCTGCTGATCGACCTTGGCGGTTTTGGTTTCAAACAGTTGGTTCGCTAACAATTCAAACTGCTGCTTAAGTCGCGATTCAGCTTGCTCTAGCAACTGCAGCTTTTCGCTATTGGCGAGGTTTTCTTGGTCATGCCTTGCTTCTTGCTCGCGCAGCTCGGCTTCTAATTCAGACTTATGATCTTTAAGCACATTGATCTCATCAGCGTACTGCTGGCGCTCTTGCTTTACCGCCTCAAAGTAGCGCAGTTTTTCCATTGCAGCCATCACCTTACCGTGCGCCTGCTTGAGCTCGAATGCCGCTTTGTCTCGGTCATCATCTAACTCATCGAGCTCTTGTTGCGCCTCTGCGAGTGATGCTTTGAGCTGAGCTTGCTGAGATTCATGCAACAAACGATCGGACTCTAGCTGCTGCTCGAGCAATCGCTGCTGAAAAGAGAGCTTCTGTTTAATCCACCAACCCACGACACCGCCGCTGACGAGCGCGCCAGAAATTGCAGCAATAAGCGTTGCCTGATGTTCGATAATCCATTGCATGATAATGATTTAGCCTAATTTGAAATAACTCATTAAATGGTATTTTGATACTGGATAAATGTCCAGTTTGCCGTATTAAAATTCGACAGATAGACTAGGCGCTCCGTATTCTGTCCCATCAAATTAGAATGAGTTGCCATGAACGAACGTCGTGCCTTGGGCTTTGGCCTTTCCGCAGTACTGCTGTGGTCAACGGTCGCTACTGCTTTTAAGCTGACCCTTGCTGAGTTTTCACCGATTCAAATGCTGACCATTGCCAGTATTGTGTCGTCGATTGCGCTGATCGCAGTCTGCGCCTTTCAAGGTAAGCTCTCTCAGCTGAGTACAACGTTCCTTTCAAACCCTTGGTATTACCTGCTGCTCGGCTTGGTTAACCCATTGGCTTATTACCTGATTCTATTCAAAGCCTACGACCTGCTGCCCGCTTCTCAAGCTCAAGCCATCAACTACAGCTGGGCTATCACGCTAACCTTAATGGCGGCGGTTTTTCTGGGGCAAAAGATTCGTAAGCAAGATTGGATTGCGTGTACCTTCAGCTATGCGGGTGTGGTAGTTATTGCCACCAAAGGCGATGTGTTAGGCATGCAGTTCGATAGCCCACTCGGTGTGGCACTGGCGCTGCTTTCTACTCTGCTTTGGGCAGGATATTGGATTCTCAACACCAAAAACAAGGCTGACCCAGTGGTTGGCGTACTGCTTGGTTTCTTAGTGGCATTACCTTTCGCGATCGGTTTAACCCTTTTTGAGGGCGAAAGCTTTAGCCAAATTACGGCGAAGGGTTGGATGGCGGTGACTTACGTTGGTCTGTTCGAGATGGGCATTACCTTTGTATTATGGTTATCAGCACTCAAGCTAACCAACAATACGGCGCGTATCAGCAACCTAATTTTTGCCTCGCCGTTTATCTCGTTGATGCTACTTTCCACTATTATCGGCGAAGAGATTCACCCAGCGACCCTGTTTGGCTTGGTACTGATCATTGCCGGCCTTGTTATCCAGCAGATCAAATGGGGAAAGAAGAAAAACAACCTCAGCCCTGAAAGTTAATGCCCAGAAAGATTAGGATTATCGCACTACGCGACTTCCCGAATTATCAACGATAACAAGCTTTGAATACAAAAATGGCGAGTCCTATGACTCGCCATTTTTATGTAATTTAAAATCTAATGGATAGGCTCAAAGCTTAAACCCACTGGCCTGCTGCAAAGCCAGAGCTCCAGCACCATTGGAAGTTATATCCTCCTAACCAACCTGTTACGTCCATTACTTCACCGATGAAGTAGAGGCCAGAAACCGTCTTACATTCCATGGTTTTTGAAGATAGATGATTGGTGTCCACACCGCCTAGAGTCACTTCCGCTGTTCGGTAACCTTCCGTGCCGTTTGGTGCAATTTTCCAGTTCTCTAGATGCTCTACAATGTCATTCAGCTGCTTTTCGTTGAACTGCTTAAGCGGCTTGTCTTCCAGCTCTTTACGATCAATCAACACTTCCACAAAACGCTTTGGTAATGCTTTCGCTAAGGTGTTTTTCAGGCTCTGATTTGGGTGCTTCTCGCGAGAGTTAGCCAGCAACTCAGCCACATCCACTTCTGGTACTAGATTAATCGAAACCGATTGACCCGCTTTCCAGAAAGAAGAAATTTGCAGTACTGAAGGACCCGATAGGCCGCGGTGGGTAAACAGCAACGCTTCTTTGAACAAGGTTCCGTCTTGCGCGGTGATCTCGGCAGGAATTGCGATACCAGAAAGCTCTGCGAAAGCTTCTTTATCTTCTTTATGTAGAGTGAATGGCACTAAGCCTGCGGTAGTTGGTATCACAGACAAACCAAATTGCTCGGCAATCTTATAGCCAAATGGCGTTGCGCCCAGCTTAGGCATCGACAAACCACCTGTCGCGACAACTAGCGAGTCACACTCAACTTCGTCGGTATTGAGGTGCATCTTGAAGCCAGCATCTGTTTTTTCGATAGAGTGAACATCACAACGGTAGCGTTGTTCGACTTTCGCTTGCTTACACTCGTCAAGCAGCATGCTCACAATGTCTTTTGCGGTGTGGTCATTGACACAGAACAACTGGCCGTGATCGCGCTCTTCGAACTCAATGCCGTACTTGCTGACCATCGAGATAAAATCCCAGTTGGTGTATTGAGATAAAGCTGACTTCACGAAATGAGGGTTGTCACACAGGAAGTTGTTGGCTGAAACATCATAGTTAGTGAAGTTGCAACGACCGCCACCTGAGATTAAAATTTTTCTGCCTGGTTTCTTTGCATGATCAACCACCAGCACTCGTCGGCCGCGTTTACCCGCTTCCGCAGCACACATTAAGCCTGCGGCGCCCGCACCAATTACGATTACATCAAATTTTTCACTCATGTGGTTCTGCTTTTCTTCGCTTTTGCAGCCCGAGTACACCCTGTTCTCGAAATGCCATCAATAAAAAAGGATGTGCATAAACAGCACATCCTTACTAATTGCTCGCTATTTTAGCGGCAATTTTAAACTTTGCAATTGATGTTCAATTGTACAATTTGCAGACAGCAGCAAAACCACTATTTGGCTTAGCGAACCAACAACCAAAGCTTCACACCAAAACCTAGGCTTTACTTCTCACGGACTAAAAAAATTTAGACGATGAAAGAAGAGAGCAAGGTTACACCTAACAGAGCGGAAGAGAGTATGAATAACTGTCTTACACGATCGCACTTCGAAGTAAAAATTTCGTCATGATGATGATGATACTCTTTGCTTTTGATGTAACTGAACAGGCGAACCTGTTTGGTCATATTGCCATGGGTTGTGAAAAAACCGCCTCCGTCTACTTGTTGATAAAGTAGAGGATGCGCTTCTCGCATAATATAAATGAGCGTTCTTAGCGCAGTAAAATAACGCGCCCAGTTCACGCAAGTCACAACCATTAGTGCAAATAGAATAGTGTCGCCGCTGATCATCCTTTCCTCCCTACATCTTCATAAGAAAACTCAAAAGAAAAAGATAATCAGTGTCTTTCCCGTACTACCTAAACGGCAGGAGCTTCCATAATTGAAGATGAACCATCTTTTGCCAATTGCGCTAGGTCTTTATCAATAAAGAACAGTGCTTTACCGTCTTCACCAACAAGCTCTAGCTTATCCAATACACCTTTAAACAACTTCTCTTCTTCGTGTTGCTCTGCAACGTACCATTGCAGGAAGTTAAAGGTTGAGTAATCTTGTGTGCTGAAAGCAACGTGAGCCAGTTTGTTGATCTTTTGAGTAATCATTTGCTCATGTTCATAAGTTTCACGGAACACAGCACCAAGGCTATCAAATTCATGTTTTGGCGCTTCAATCGCACCTAGAATTGGCATTGCACCTGTTTCACTTACGTAAGTGAAAAGACGCTGCATATGTTCCATTTCTTCTACTGCATGAACACGCAGAAACTCTGCTGCACCTTCAAATCCTTTGTCTTCACACCAAGCACTCATTTGTAAGTATAGATTGGATGAGAAAAATTCTAGGTTAATTTGATCATTCAGTTGCTCAACCATAGTTTTTGACAGCATTTAAGACTCCTAATTACATCCTCAATTTTCTCTACTATATCACTATTTAATGAATATCTCGCAGGCCATTAGTTAACCAATATTTCGAGCTGTCATTACGCAAGACAGTGGATATGAGATCACTTCAGCAAAAAAAACCATCGCATAGTGCTAATCTTAAATCAGACAATGAATAAAGGAGGTAGCGATATGAGTTACAAACATATTTTGGTCGCGGTCGATTTATCAGAAGACAGCAAATTAATTGTGGATAAAGCGGTAGCATTGGCTAAGCCATTGGAAGCCAAAGTCTCTTTTATCCATATCGATATTAACTACGCAGAGCTGTATACCGGCCTGATTGATATCAACATGGCCGAAACCCAGCACAACGCGATGGAAGCGTCTCGTATTCAGCTGCAAAATTTTGCGGAGCACGCCCAATACCCGATCACCCATACCCTAGTAGGCAGTGGTGATTTGAGTCATGAGCTGTGTGACACCATCAACGAGTTCAATGTTGATCTCGTGGTTTGCGGTCACCATCAAGACTTTTGGAGCAAGCTGCTCTCTTCAACACGCCAACTGATCAACGCCTCTCCGGTTGATATGCTGGTCGTGCCTCTAAGAGATTCAGAAGACTAATGATTTAAGGTTAGGTAACATACAGCTCATATCTTATTAACGAAGTTTTACTATGAGCTATTTAGCTGGTGTTACCCTCCTATGGGCCTTCTCCTTTAGCCTGATCGGCGTTTACCTTGCGGGTCAGGTTGATTCTTGGTTCTCTGTTTTAATGCGTGTTGCCCTTGCTGGCGTCGTATTTCTTCCTTTCCTAAAGTTTCGCGGCGTATCGCGTAAGCTGATCGCTAAATTGATGGCAATTGGTGGTATCCAGCTTGGCCTGATGTACTGCTTCTACTATCAGTCTTTCTTACTGCTATCCGTTCCTGAAGTCCTTTTGTTTACTGTCTTTACCCCAATTTACGTCACGCTTATTTATGACTTTCTCAAAGGGCAATTCTCTCCGTGGTACCTAGTGACAGCGGCAATTGCGGTATTGGGCGCGGTATTCATTAAGTTCGCAGGTATTAACGAAAACTTTTTAGTCGGCTTCCTCGTCGTGCAAGGCGCGAACCTGTGCTTTGCTATTGGTCAGGTGGGCTACAAGGTGGTGATGGAGAAGGAATCGACCGAGTTGCCTCAGCGAACCGTATTTGGTTACTTCTACTTAGGGGCGCTATGTGTCGCGTCAGTGGCTTTCATGCTACTAGGCAACCCAGAGAAACTGCCCACCACCACACTTCAATGGGGAATCCTGATCTACCTTGGCTTGATTGCGTCGGGGCTGGGTTACTTTATGTGGAATAAAGGCGCGTGCATTGTGAATGCTGGCGCGCTGGCAGTGATGAACAATGCCTTGGTTCCTGCTGGTCTGGTGGTGAATATCCTGATTTGGAACAGAGATGTCGATTTGGTTCGCTTGTCTATTGGTGGCGCCGTTATCTTATTCTCTTTATTCGTCAATGAGACGTGGGTGAAGAAGCGCGTAGCAAGATCCGCAAGCAACGCTTAGCTGATTTGAACGAGCTATATGAGTCAGCTCGGATAACCCCAAAAAGCAAAAGAGCGACCCAAGGTCGCTCTTTTTAAATCATCGCTGTAGCAATAAACCATTCAAATCAACTTCAGTGGATTTGATTGTGGCTCACTACCTGAGTCTTGGTTTCAGTGAAGGCAACATCATCAAGTTGTAGGTTGATTCGTTCCAATTCACTTTCCAGCTTCTGACTTTTCTTAAACAGCTTTTGCTGCTTCTTAATCATCTTCGCCAGTTTCTTATTGTACTTCTCTTGTTTCTTAGCCGCTTTCTTCGCTTGTTTGAGTTCAGCTTTCTCATCACCGCTCGCCTTCGCCATCAGTTTTTTCAGCTTGGCTTTTTTCTGTGCGGCTTCTTTTTTGGCAAGCTCAGGGGCCATATCAGCGGCGGCTGGATCGAACATTTGTACGCTCGGTTCAATTGCCTCGTTGATTTCCGCAAGCGACAGTTCTGGTGCAGGTAATGTTTCCGCTAGCAGGCCGCATGCGACTTTCTCTTCAACGGGTTTGTTTTGACAACCAAGAGGTGGAATTGCGGTGGGTTTGCATAGATTCGCTTGATCCGCCGAAGAACGCGCGCAAGAACGACACACGAACTTAGGTTCAGTCACCAAGCTGTGGATCTCGCCCAAGTGTTCGGTGATATCTCGACGGTTTAACTTACAAAAGCGTTTAGCCATGCTTCAACTCCAGCTAAGAATAATAATGATTCTTAGTTAGATATACATCTGTAACGCGACTATCGCAAGTGTTAAATGGCAATTTATCGTATTTATGACGGGAAATTTTCTTAGCGTGTATCTAAGTTATTGATGCTTCAATTAAGTCATTGATGCTTTCACATAGACGTCAAAACGGTTCTTTTTGGTTTCGATCGCCATGCTCGGTTTTTGCTCGTCTAACCAAGCTGCGTAATCCGGTCTTTTAACCACAACTCGCTTCGATGCCAACTTCATCGCTGGCTCAAATAGGCCATCAGCATCCAGATCGGCACCCACCAAAGATTGGAATACGCGCATCTCTTTTTTGACCAGAGCCGATTTCTTTTTGTTCTCTGGGTGTGGGTACATAGGGTCGAGGTACACCACATCAGGTTGTTCAAAGTCAGGATCGTTACTGAGCTTGTCTAAAGCATCGTGACTGGATGCGTGAATCAACTTCATGCGTTCAGTTACCCAACCACCGATATCTGGGTCTTGTTGCGCTCGCTGCAAGCCATCATCAAGCAGTGCGGCCACAACGGGGTGACGCTCGACCATTTGCACCTTACAACCTAGAGAAGCCAACACAAACGCATCGCGCCCTAAGCCTGCAGTACCATCAAGAATAGTTGGCGTTGCGCCTTTGTTTAAACCAGCTGCTTTGGCAATCGCCTGACCTTTACCACCGCCAAACTTACGTCGGTGACCAACAGCGCCTCCCACTAAATCAACAAAGATAGCGCCAAGCTTGGGCTCATCGACTTTACGTAGCTCAAGTCGCTCACTAGTCAGTACCAAAGCAAAATCGCTGCTTTCATCATGAGATAAGTTCCAGCGGGTCGCTAAGTCATTCAAATGATCGATTTGGGTAGCATCTTCGCAAATCAGTTGTAGTTGCAAGGTCGTCTCCAACAGACAGTAGTATTCAAAACAAAAGAGGCAACCAGTTTACCTGATTGCCTCAACAATACATATTAGCGGTGAAAAGTATTCCCAGCTAAAGTCGGCTTACCTAAACCAATGGCTCTGTCTCTCGCTCTTGTCTTAACTCTTCAACAAGCTCTGCGAGTGGCTTAGGTCGCCCTATGATGTAGCCCTGCGCGTAGTTCACACCCAGTTCGATAAGCTTGTCGATAATCTGGGTATTTTCAACGAACTCAGCCACGGTGTGCTTGCCCATCTGCTTGGCAAGATCATTGATCGAGCGAACCATCACATGGTCCATCTCATTCACATCAATATCACGTACAAACAAGCCATCGATCTTCACAATATCGACAGGCAGCTTTTTCAGATAGCCAAATGACGATAGCCCTGAGCCAAAATCATCCAATGCAATCATGCAGCCAAGCTCTTTGATTCGAGTGAAGAACTTGATCGCCTGCTTCATGTTACTCATGGCCGTTGTTTCGGTGATCTCTAAACAAATCTTATGACACGGTATCGATGAATCGCTCAGGCTATCTATCAAAAATTCGACAAACTCACGGTTACCCATCGAGTGACCGGAAAGATTGATTGAACACATCCCCAGTTCCTCAATAACCTCAGGGCGTTGCTCCAACCAACCCAAGGTTTGACTGACGACTTGGCGGTCAATCAAATGCGCGATGTTATAACGCTCTGAGGCTGGCATGAAGATCCCCGGGGAGATGTATTCCCCTTGGATGTTCTTGATGCGGACCAAGATTTCAAAGTGCATTTTATCGCTGTCTTCATCTAGGCCAAGAATTCGCTGCGCAAACAACTCTAAGCGATCGTTAGCCAAGGCCTCATGCACTAGGTTAACGCACTCCATCTCAAGATGGCGACGACGCAGGTCTTCATCATCTTGATGGTAAAGATGATAGCGATTGCGACCTTCTTCTTTAGCGGCATGACAAGCTGCATCCGCCTGAGCGTGCACCATCTGTGGTGAAGCTGCTGTATGGTCGATCAATCGAATACCGATAGAGCACGTCAGGTTGAGTCGAATATCATCCCACAAGAATGGATTCTCACTCATCATCGAGATAATACTGCGACACACATTCACCGCATCTCGTTCAGTACAGTCTTTCATCAGCACAGCAAACTCATCACCACCCATTCGCGCTAACACCGCATTGTAAGGCAGTACGTCTTCTAGCAGTTTGGCGCTAAACAAGATCGCAGCATCACCCGCTTCATGTCCTGCGGTATCGTTCAGCACTTTCAGCTGATCCAAATCTAGGAACAACATTGCGTGAGTTCGCATGTGGCTCTCAACCTCTTTCAGCGCCTTTTGCAGCTCTTGCTCAAAGTGGTTGCGGTTAAAGGTGTCAGTCAGTAGGTCATAGCGAGCCTGATACTCTAGCTTTTCAGAAAGCTCGTGCGTTTCGGTGATGTCTTCACCCACAATCAACAGCTGATCAGACTCCACCAACGGGCGGATATTTTCACGAATCCAGCTCTTGCTGCCGTCGGCATGGCGATATTCGATATCACGACGCCACACACCACGAATCTTATGCTGAGGTTGCAGCAAGATATGACGAGGAATCATCGCGTTCTCATCAACATAGAATTCTCTAGGGCGATGGCCCAACAACTGATCGAGAGGGTATCCCAAAAGCTCTTCGGCAAACTGGTTCACTTGTTGAATGCGATTATTGCCATCGAGCGTAATCATCATCACCGGCTGTTTGTCGTAATACAGCTTCAAGTTTGCTTCACGTTGGAACAGCTTATTCTCAGCAAGCTTACGTGAGGTCACGTCGCGCGCCTCAAAGAGAAACTGAATGTCTTCGTCTTCACTGCCCGGCATCGGCTTCAATGAAATATCCAACACCATCGCACCGCGATCTCGACACCACACCTCGGCTTCAAATCGTAAGGCTGGGTGCTCACTTTTTGCGATGAAATATTCGGCTAGCACTTCTCGCGCAGAACTTTCCCAATGTTGGTGTTGTTGCAGCGGCGTTCCCAGTTTATAGCCTTGATTATAAAGCAGCTCATGTAACTTGCTGTTACTCGACAGCAGCACGCCACCCTTATCAATGATGCCCATAAATTGCAGGCTCTGATCAAATATCGACTCCAACAGTCGTTGGCTTTGGCGACTTGCACGTTCGCTCTTCTTCAGACGGTTAAGGTAATACACCAACACCGCGATAACACACGACATGCTCAAGAACATTAAACCGATGGTGCGAATTTCATCGCGATAGCGCATTAAGAATGACTTCGGCTTATTGAGGAAGGTTACTGAGGCTTCATTCTCTGCACCCAAATCCCAACGTGAGATCTGTTGGTAATCGAGTTTGATTTCTGGCGCGCCAGCAACCACCAATGGCAATGGAGCCTTAGGATTGTTCAGCACGCTCAACAGCACGCGCCCCGTGTCTCGACCTTGCGTTTCTCCACTGTGGATCACGCCACCAATCGCACCAAACCCAAGTCCTAAATCATGCACAATATACAATGGCATCTGAGTTTTTTTGTTGAGCTGACGCCAGTCTTCTTTGCTGCTGACCCGACCATTGATGTCGCGGTAGTAGGCCCAGAACAACAAGCTTTTAGTTAGATCAGCGCGTTGCGCGAACGTCATCAGTTCTTGATAAGAATCAGGCGTATATTGCTCCACCATCCCAGAAAACTCAGGGCGTTTTTGTAGAAATAAATCCACTTGAGCGCGAATCGCTTCACCCGTTACCGAGTGATCGGTAACCACGTAAACTTTTTTAACCGTCGATTGAAGTCGATTGATCAGCTCAATATTGCTCGCCATATCAATATCTTCAGTGATACCGGTTGCGTGCAAGCCTTCAATCATTTGCGGAGAAAAATTGTTGATGCCACCAAAAATAACGGGCGTGCCATTGAGTTCGGGCGCTAAGCGTTTCATCAGATTGAGGGCGTTATTATCACTGACGACTACAGCGGCAAACTCTTCATGCGACAGCTTAGTGCGGTATAGCTGATAAATTCGCTCTAAGTATTCAGCGTTTTGAGTTCGCTTGGTATCGAGATAAACAACCCGGTAAGATAACCCATCGCGATCGAGCTCATCAGATAGTCCTTTATGGAAATCATCTGTCCAGAAAAAGCCTTGATGATAAGAGTGAATAACCAACACATCTTTTGCCTGAGCTGAAGCAAAAACACTCCAACACATCACAATAAAAAATAACGAAAATCGCACTGAATTCACCCTAACCCTATAGTTACTGCTAATATTATCACCCTTGGCTATGATGTGTACTCAAGCCGGTATGTTTTTCATTCAACCTAAGGATTATGCATGTCCACAACCACAGCTCGTCTAGATGATCTAGACCGTGCCATTCTCAAAACCTTGATGGAAGATGCACGAACTCCTTACGCTGAAATGGCAAAGCAGTTCGATGTCAGCCCTGCGACGATTCACGTTCGCATCGAAAAGATGAGATCGGCAGACATTATCGAGCGAACGGAAGTTGTGGTAAACACCAAAAAACTGGGTTACGACGTGTGTTGCTTTATTGGCATCAACCTTAATGCTGCCAAAGATTACCACTCGGCGATCGCTAAGCTGAATGCCTTAGACGAAGTGGTTGAGGCGTACTACACCACTGGTGCTTACAATATCTTTGTAAAGCTGATGTGTAAGTCGATAGAAGAGCTGCAGTTTGTATTGATCGATAAGCTGCAAGCGATCGATGAAGTTCAGTCGACAGAGACACTGATTTCATTGCAGAACCCTATCAACCGCAATGTGAATCCATAACATTGATTCGCCTTGCTTGGCATAACGCACAGACAAAAAAAGAGCCTCTAACTGAAGTGACCCCGTAAAGTT
>NZ_JBFRNC010000057.1:0-83197 GCF_041470825.1 Vibrio sp. 10N.261.55.A10
AGATCAACACGCCCTAGTGATGTCATCGTGCGAACTTGACGCCAAATGTAGTAGAAAATACCTAACATCATCAGCATGCTTGGGATGGCGATTGCTGGGTAGCTGTAAAGTGTCAGCTTGCCAAGTTCTTCATTAAAGGCAGCGGTGCCAGCAGGGCTAGTCACAATCCAAGTCGCTAGGAAGTAGTTCATAGCTGAAGAAAATGCGAAAGTACTCGCGAATAGGTAGTTGGATGTCATTAGACAACGATCAAACTTTGCTTGGTTACCGAACTGCTTTAGGCGCTCTTCAATAAGAGAGATATTTAACAGGGCCGGTGTGAAGATAACTTTCTGGATAAACGGGTAGCGGGTGAAGGTAGAGCCAAGAACCGCCAAACCAATTAGACCAGGGATTAATGCTTCTTTTAGTGCTAACCAACGAGTGTCTAGCTCAAAGAAACCAATACCGCCCGTTAATAGCACGCTGACGAAGCCAAGCGCCGCTATGAAGTTGAACTTCTTGTTGCGGATCAACTCCATGCCACCGTAAGCAATAGGGAAGGCTAGTGCGACAAGTAATGCTAAGCCTGTTCCGAGAAGCTCATCTCCACTGAACTTCATTAAAATGAATGAAGGAAGAAAGACGTTAAACACGACTTCGAAAAGAGGACTCGATTTTTTGTTTTCTGTGTTACTCATAATTTCTAAATACATTATGTTATGGATTTATTCTCAGGGATTGTTGTTTACCTCGCCCAAGATGTAAAGCCTTAAGGCGTCATGCTGTGTAACGACATGTGACATCAACGACATCTCTGAGCCTATATAACGCTCAATTTAATACTTTGTGAGGGATGTTTATCTGGTCGACTTGGGGAAATCGAGTGGAAATTTTGGTTTAGTTTATTCAAACCTAATTCAGTTTATTGCGTTGTCGCGTACTCTTACTCACATTCACCGCTCTCAAACGATTGATGAATGTGAAATGAGGGAGAATAGAAAGGAATAGTTATAAGTCCATTATTGGTCGAAAAGTAGGTTAAAGCTTAAAGGGATTTGGTCGGAAATCGCTAATCCACCCACGGTCGCTGAAAGTTTGTTTAGATTCTCTGTCGATATCCCAAAATCAGCGCCGTTGACGATGATTGTCGAAGCTGAGCTAACCATGACAAACCCTGAGGATGGAACCACCACAACTGGGAAATCGATCGTTTTGGTTACGCCGTGTAAAGTAACTTCCGCTGCTACTGTTGTTCTTTTTGGATCACCAGATAGCATCGACGGTTCAACCTTCCCAGAGATCTTCACTTCAGGAAAAGTCATCGATTCAAAGTAGAGTTCATTCAGTCTCTGGTCACGAATAGCGACTCCGGTGCTCACGCTTTTCAAGTCCAATACTATTGAAAACTAACCCTCTTCGGTAAGTCCTCCAGACATAGGTTTGATGGATGCGGGCTCGACAATAAACTGCTTTTTAATGGTCGCGAATGTGATGTTCGATAACTTCGGATCTAATGTGTAGCCCGACTCCGCGAAAGATTGAGCGGAGATAGCGGTGCATAGGAGGCCGAATGTAGAGATTAGTTTTTTCATAAGTTGTCACCAGATTGATGAATTCACAGGTTTACGTTCTTGAGTTGTACGTTTTTAAAATGACTTTTTGGAAAGAGTGATTGAGAGAAGCTTAGTTCAGCATTCGAAAAATTACCGCAGGAAAAGAAGAGCGTCGCTGTATTACTGGAATCATGATCGACGAAGTGACTTGTTTAATTTTGGCTATGTTATAACATAACCAAAATTACTCTTGCCAAGAATAATTATTCTGTTGGTAAAAGGGAAGCGATGAGCATGTATCAAGGAGACGACGTAATGAATGTCGTGTTAACCAAGCCTTTGGCAACCAATAACAACCAGCCACTCAACATTAGTTCAGCTGTGAGTATTCAGGATAAGGCAAATCACAAGCCAAGCTCGAGTGCTTCTGAGCAGCCAACGGTATTAGCGGATATCTACCAAAGTGATATTAATATAGCGGTATGGCAGCGACAGTTTGATGAAGGCTTAACGACGGCAATTAGTGAATTTATCGCCTTGAATCCAAACTTTAGTAAGTCTGTTAGCGTGTCACCTGAAAATGCTTTCGATAAGTTGGAATTTGCCACCGATGGCACCGCCTCTAAAGCGCTGTTAGAAAACATGGCAGAGCTGGTGGATATGTTCTGTTGTTTGTTTGAGCTTGAAGAAGTCGGGTTACGTTTAGCCGTTCTGAATAAAGCGATGTGCCCACGTTTCCATTTTGATCAAGTGCCTTGCCGCTTGGTGACAACTTATCATGGTGTTGCGACTCAATGGTTGCCAAACGACTTAGTCGACCGTTCTAAGCTAGGGCGAGGGGCTAACGGACACCCAGATTCAGAGTCCGGCTTATACAATCATGAGTCAGATATCTAACAACTGTCGACTGGTGATGTGGCATTACTAAAAGGGGAGCGCTGGAGTGGCAACGAAAATGCGGGTCTTGTGCATCGTTCACCAGTCACTTCATCTGACGAGACACGATTGCTGTTAACGTTGGACTTTGGTTGATCAACTTTTGACTATTTAGTCCGCAACCTGTTTCTATTTAGACGTTCAACACATTTAAATACCTTCCTAATGAGCTAACGGTATAGCGCGATCTGTACCGTTATTACTCTCAAACAGAGACACTCATCAGCTGACCTTGATTAGCACATTAATTCAAAATTTAGAGTTTACCATTCTCTAAATCAATGGGTTACGATGCGTGCACTTACTCACATATATCAATATTTCAGTTCATCATCGGTTTCTTAATTTATTTTAAAGCGTAAAATATATCCCGCTTGCAAACCTCTTTGGCAACCAATTTGTTCGCCACGGTTTTTTACTTCCACATTATAGGTTTCCTATGTTCAAGAAACTCTCGCTTAAAAATAAACTGGCGATTTCAGCCAGTATGGCCATTATCCTGGGGGGGATTTTGGTCGAGGCATTGTCTTTTCGTGCTTCACTGCAAAGGTTGGATACAGAAGTTGAACAGCGTTTAGAAGGCGCATCGGCTTCTTACAATCAATATGTATCGGATTGGATCTTATCCAAAGAGCGTGCGCTTACTTCTCTTTCGAAAGAATCCAAACAAGAAAGCTTGGTGACTCACCTAAAACAGGTTCGTGATTCAGCCTCTTTTGATAATGTCTTCTTGGCGTTTCCAGACGGTTCGCAAAAGAACGCAAACGGAGTGGTATTGCCGCCGGGCAATGATGACCCACGTCTATGGGGTTGGTACACCAACGCGGTAGCAAACCCTAGTAAGGTGTTCATGGATAATCCAACCGTTGCAGCTGCAACTGGGGCGAATGTTGTGTCGCTGGGTACTGCCATGCAATTACATGGTCAACAGGTTGTGTTAGGCGCGGATGTTGAAATTACCGACATTCTTAATAGCCTAGAGCAAGTGATTCTTCCGGGTGAAGGTTACATGTTCATCGCGACCAATAAAGGCACGGTTTATACGCACCCTGACACCAAGTTACTGAACAGAAATATCAGCTCACTTGGGTTAGATTTTGCGGACGTACAAAAGGCGCTGACTAGCGGTAAAGACACTTCTATCGAGTTGAACGGCAGCGACTATGTTCTGTACGCACGTGCGATTGATGGAACGAGCCTGATTACTGTGAGCGTTGTTAACCATGACTCTCTGGTTGCGCCACTATTTGATGCAGTGATTGGTCAAGTGTTGGTGACGCTACTTGTGGTGATCGTATGTACCATACTGTTTAACCTGCTGTGTACGATTCTATTCCGCCCGTTGAACCACGTTTCTCAAGCACTGGCGCAAATCGCGAATGGTAGTGGTGATTTAACTCAACGCATTCATGTTGAAAACCAAGATGAAGTGGGCGAGTTGGCTCATAACTTCAATACCTTTGTTGGAAGCTTACAGCAGTTGATTGGCCATATCCGTGGGCAGTCAGAACAGCTAAACAGCCAGTCAGAGCAAAGTGCTCAGCGTGCGAACCGTTCGGTGGATGAGCTTAATCATCAGCAGCAAGAAATCACTATGGTCGCGACGGCCGTAACTGAAATGGCGAGCGCCACGCAAGAGATAGCATCGCATGCCGAGCAAACAGCAAAAGCGGCGCAAGATTCAGCGACAAGTACTAACAGTGGTCACGCTCTGGTTGTGGATACCAAAGGTTCTATCAATAACCTAGCCAATGAAGTGAACGAAGCAGGTAATGTGATCAGCGAGCTAAACAAGCACGCTCAAGAGATCTCGACCGTACTCGCAACGATTCAAGGTATTGCAGAACAAACCAACTTACTTGCTTTGAATGCAGCGATTGAAGCGGCTCGTGCTGGTGAACAAGGTCGTGGATTTGCTGTGGTAGCGGATGAAGTACGTGTGCTTTCACAGCGTACCCACTCTTCAACGGAAGAGATCAAATCAACAATTGATATCCTGCAGCGTACAACGGCGCAAGCGGTTGAGCTGATGGAGAGCAGTTCTAAGTTGGCAATACATTCAGTAGAAGATGCCGATCGAGCTTCGCATGCGCTTGAAGAGATCAATACTGCAGTTGCTTTGATCAGCGATATGGCGACTCAAATCGCGACGGCTGCTGAAGAGCAAACACATGTGACGGGTGAAATTACCCAGAACGTGACGACCATTAAAGATGTTACCGACCACTTAGTTGTGGGCGCACAGGACAGCTTAACTGAGTCGAACGAACTTAAGAGCCAAGCCGCTGGCTTAAGTGACAAAGTGGCGACTTTTAAGCTTGCTTAACTGGTTCGCTCACTGATGCCTGAGCAGTGAGTGCACGTTAAGCAATAAGCCAAAGCGACGTAGATTACGTCGCTTTTTTTGTGTCTGTGAACAATCGAATTCTTTACTAATCCGCTTCAGAAAATTCTCTAAGCGCACTCATTGCGGCTTCAGCTTTGTCTTTCTGAACGAAGATATGGTCGTGATAAAAGCCAGCAATCACGTTGGCGCTAATGCCGTAAGAACCAAGCTTGGTGGCAAAAGCTGCTGTTAATCCAACCGCTTCAAGACTGGAATGTACCGACAATGTAATCAGGCTAAATACACCGTCGAAGTTTAGCTGAGCTTTGGTCGCAACGTCTTCTTCCAGAACCAGCGTTAAACCTTCTTTCTCACGAAAAGTTGAGATTGGATTGAGCTGAACATAGTCTGTTAACGCTCCGTCGACAGTACAGAAAACATAGTTGCCTTCAATGAGTTCTGGTGACATGGACTTTAACAAAATGTCTAAATCGGTAATGGCAGTCATAGTCAGTTTCCCTGCGTTAATAAGCTAATTGATGATGTATGCAGTCACGATAGAAGCAACTGACAGTTAAGTAAAATTAATGATTTTAATTCTGCATCAGTTTTACTAATGGCAAGTTTTCCTCCTTAGTGATGGCATCGTACTTCTACCAACTTGTCGATTGTTCCATCTCGTCAGATAAATGGTCGATAAAGGCTCTTAACAGCGGTGTGACTTGTTTACGCGTTCCATAAATAGCATGAACACCGAGCGTTTTAGGTTGCCATTCAGAAAGCAGTGGCACTAATAGACCATCACGCATCAAGGTTTCCACTGAAGGGAAGGGCAGTAAACAGATACCGTTGCCTTTGAGTGTGGCAGAAAGCAGAACCTCTGAGGTGTTTGCACTGATATTCCCTTTAATCGGAACCGATTCGAGCCCATTGGGGCCATTGAACGTCCAAGCGGTTTTGCCAAAGTAACTGAACGATAAACAGTTGTGGTGCGCTAGATCTTGGGCTTCTGTGGGTGTGCCTTTCTCTTTTAGATATTGAGGCGATGCGCAAATCACGGAGCGGCATTCACCGATCTGCTTCGCGACAATATTGGGCGTCAGTTCGTTGGTTATGCGAATGGCCAAATCGATGCGTGACTCAACCAGGTTGACGGTCTGATCAGTCGAGATAATGTCGATAGAAACCTCTGGCCATTTGGCGATGAAGCGACTAATTGATTCCATCAAGAAGCTATCGACAATCGAGTAGCTCGCAGTAATACGCAGCTGACCTTTTAAATGCTCTCGGTTTTGGTTTCTGATCCCAGCTAGGGATGTTTCCAGTGCCAAAAGTTCTCTGGCGACCTCAAGTGTTTCTTTACCTGCGCTGGTTAAACTCAAGCTTCGTGTTGTTCTGTGAAGCAAGCGTGTGTCCATCCATGTTTCTAACTCACCCAAATAACGAGTGACCTTGGTTCGTGAGAGATCAAGGTGCTCTGCCGCTGCGCTCAAACTGCCACGTTCCACTATGGTGACAAAGACATTCATTGCCTCGAGTTTATCCATTGTTTTATTGCCTAGAGAATTAAACCGACCTCAGTATATGTCCGAAAACTGCAATAGTTAAAGTCAATTTGATATCTATTTCATCTAAAAACAATCAAATAAGATGTTTGGACATTCAACGAGTTGGCAGGTGTTCAACTCCAAGTATCGGAATAAAGCCATGAATACGTTATCGAAAAACCTGTTATCAAAAAGCATGCTTTTAGGAACCATAAGCCTAGGAACCGTGCTGGCATCAAGTGTTGCTTTAGCTGTGGATCTGAACATCACTCACTATAACCCCGGTGAGAACGCGATATTCCCTGCAAGCTCGGTATTGGTTTCGGGTGAGAAAGAAGTGATTCTATTTGACGCACAATTCAGTGTCGCAGACGGACAAAATTTGGTGGAGCAAATCAAAGCCACAGGCAAAAAATTATCGATGGTTTACATCAGCAGCGGCGACCCAGATTACTACTTTGGTTTGGAACCGATAGTTTCGGCATTTCCTAACGTTAAAGTCGTTGCCAGTGAAGCCGTTGTCGCGCATATCAAACGCACCAAAGATGCAAAGCTTGAATACTGGGGGCCTATATTAGAAGGCAACGCGCCCTCTAAGGTGATTGTTCCAATGGTGATGAACGACACAACATTAAGCATCGAAGGTGAAACCATCGAAGTGAAAGAGATAAATACACACCAAGCTTACCTATGGGTTCCGTCTGAAAAAACGGTGTTTGGTGGCGTGTCGGTGTATAGCGGTGTGCATGTATGGATGGCAGATACTGCATCGAAAGAGATTCGTAGCCAGTGGTCACAATCGTTGGAGCGTATGAAAGCACTAGAGCCAGAGGTTGTAATTCCGGGTCACTATTTAGGTGAAATGCCAACAGGAATAAATGCAGTTCACTTCACGAAGGATTATGTGGCTGATATTGAAAAAGCGTTGGCGAGCAAAAGTAATCCAACATCGGTCGAGATCAGTGATTACATGAAGAAAGCCTACCCGAAATTTGAGGCTACGGAAGGCGATTTAGAACTTGGCGCGAAAGTGCTAAGCGGCGAAATGGCTTGGCACTAGAGTTGATTATCTCGGTTGTGTCCCAGAACAGTCTGAAGATTGTATGCTAGATTTATTGGTGATACACAACTGGAGATATCGATGATCTGGCTTTCAGTGAAAGTACTACAGATTGGACTTGTCTATAGATACAGGAAGTATCAAAAAACGAAAAGAGCTCCAGCTTAGGAGCTCTTTTTTTGTTTCGGAGAGACGACTTTCTATTTCAAGTGAGAAAGAAAATCAGCATTTACCCGGTTTACAGTTAGTAGTCAGATTAGCCTAGTAGCCAGATCCGCCCTGCAACTCAATATCACCAATAAGCGAAAGTATGTTGAAAATAGAACCCATTACTCCTCACATCGGCGCTCGTATTCACGAACTAGAGCTTTCTACATGCAGTGCTGATGAACTCGATAAGGTGTATCAGGCACTTATTGCCCATCAAGTGATCTTTCTCGACGGGCAGACTTTGTCTCCAGAACAACACTTGATGATTGCACAGCGCTTTGGAACGTTAGAACCTGCACATCCTTTCTTCCCTCGCGTGGAAAGTGCGCCACAGGTGAGTGTGATTGAAACAACCCGTGGCAATGCGCCAAAGGAAAGTTATTGGCATACCGACTTAACGTGGCGCAGCTTGCCGTCGAAAGCTTCCCTGTTGCATGCTCAACACATTCCAAGCATTGGTGGTGACACTATCTGGTGTTCTATGACTGCGGTTTTTGAATCTCTACATGAAGATATGAAAGCTAAGTTGAGAGGGTTGTCGGCGACTCATTCGCTTGTGGCCTTTGAAGGTATAGAATCAGAAGACATTGATCTCGATTGGCACAAATCCTTGATTAAAACAGCACAGGAGAATCCGCCAGTGGTTCACTCTGTTGTTCAAGTTCATCCTGAAACGGATAAAGAAACGCTCTGTATCAATGAACAGTTTACTCGTTATATCAACGAACTCGACCGCAAAGAGAGTGATGTTTTACTCAGCCAACTGTTTGAAATTGCGAGACGCCCTGAGTTTCAAGTTCGTTTCAAATGGAACAACGGCTCAATGGCGATCTGGGATAACAGGGTAACGCAACATTACGCAGTGATAGATTACGGGGATACTCCAAGAAAAATGCATCGAGTAACAGTGACATAGCGGTAAGCTGAACACAGTTATCAAAAGAACACCGCGCATGCCCATCCCTGAACCAAGCACTCGTACTTAAATTTAAGCGTCAGCAGGGTGCATCATTCATCTACGCTTAATAATAAAAACAAATGCGTTGGTACATATTTGATTGAAACCTCACTGCTCGGACGTGATGTGTAATATAATCGGCGCCAAAATATAAGTATAAAAACCAAATCATAGAATTAATAAACGTCAGGGCTTAGAGAGCAAAGTATTTCGTATGAACGCGATTCGTAAAGTTTACCAGTACGCAGAACCGAATTTAACCCTCGTGGGTTGGATGGGCTTTGTCGGCTTCCCAATTTACTACATTGTGTGGGAGTTTTTGTTCCCGCAACCCTACGAAAACTTAGCGCTTCGCCTGTTTTGCTCGGTATTGTTCTTTGGCATTATATTTCGCAATCGCGTCCCATTTGAATGGCGAAAATACCTTCCGGCTTATTATCAAGTTGCCGTAACTATCTGTTTGCCAGGTTTCTTCTTCTACATGCTGCTAATGAATAATTGGTCCAACGTTTGGGTTATGTCATTCATGTCGGCTATTTTCCTCCATATTTTATTGGTGCACGTGACGAGAGTGATGTTTGCACAAACCTTTGCCGGTATTGGGATTGCCACCTTATGCGCTTGGGTAGCACAAGGCTTCTACCTAGAACTCACAATGGATTGGACGCATGTGCCAATCTTTTTGTTTATCTACTTATTCGGCAACTTGTTCTACTTCCGCAATCAGGTGGAACATGAAAACAAGGTGTCATTGGCGAAGTCTTTTGGTGCGGGTATTGCCCATGAGATGCGAAACCCTCTAAGCGGATTACTTACCTCTATTGATGTCATGCAGTCCATATTGCCGAACCCTAAAAGTGGCGATCAAAAAGGGCAATATGCGTTAAGCAATGAAGAAGTGATTCAGTTGCGTGAAGTGGGCGATGAAGCGATGGAGATCATTCATTCCGGTAACGAAACGATAGATCTGTTACTGACTTCAATTGATGAAAACCGAGTCTCTCGATCTACGTTTAAGAAGCATTCAGCGCAAGCGGTGGTTGAGGATGCGATAGACAGTTTCAATTACAAGCGCTCTGCTGATAAATCAGCAATCTCTTTAGACGTACAGAGTAACTTTGATTTCTTGGGTAGCGACACTTTGTTGAAGTACGTGATGTATAACTTGTTCAAGAACGCATTCCACCATCGCAGCCCTGAAGATTTTCATATTCATGTCACCATGTGTAGTGATGAAGTGGCCAATCAAATAATGGTTACCGATAACGGATCAGGCATCTCAAATGATGTGATTCGACGCATTTTTCAGGACTTTTATACTACTGGCCAATCGGGTAATTACGGCTTAGGTTTGCCATTTTGTCAGAAGGTAATGCGCTCGTTTGGTGGTGAAATTAAATGTCAGTCTGAAGTGGATCAATGGACACAGTTCACGATGACTTTTCCGTCTTTGTCTTCCCATTCGGTGAAAGAAATCAAGAATGAACTGACTAAACTTAAGACTGTGCTAATGGTGAGTGACCAGAAAGTTCTCACCAATAAAATGACTGAGGTAGCCCGTTTTATGGGGTTTGAGCTCACGGTGTTGGATGTAGCATCAGCGCTTAAAAATAAGGAATACCAGTTCGAATTCGACTTGATATTCGTTGACATGGAGAGCTTGGATTTAAGAGCCAATTGCCTCGATAAGATTGAATCTTTACTTTCATTCACTGAAGCTCGAATCATCTATTTGTATGAACATCACCCAATTAAACGTGTCCGAAACGTTGCTTTTGAACCTATTTGGGTGGAAACACAAGTTTGGCTACTGAATACCAAGGCGACCATCGAACGCTTACTTTTCGACTCCAACTATGTGATGCCATCAGTTTCTGTAAAACCGTTAGAGGCTACCAATAAGCGCACGATCATGGTGGTCGATGATAACGAATCTCTGCGCCGATTTACCGCAATGTTATTGGAAAAACAGGGCTTTGATGTTGTGCAAAAAGAAGACGGACAACAAGCCTTAGATGCGCTTGATACCGACGAAATCGACTTGATCCTAATGGATATTGAAATGCCAATCATGGACGGTGTTGAAGCTTCTCGCCGAATTCGCAGTGCCGACAAAGAATACTCTTCGGTGCCGATTATTGCTCACACGGGTGACAGTTCTCCCGTTACTTTGGAAAAGATGGAATCATCAGGCATGTCGGACTTTATTGTTAAACCTGCCGATAAAAACCGACTGTTTGATAAAATTGCTCACTGGATTTAGCGGGTGTAATAGTCTGAAGTTCACGGCCATTGGGTAGACATAGATACAAGAAAGAGCTCAGCGAATGGCTGGGCTCTTTTTGTATCGCGACATGATAGCGTCCATTCAGTCCTGCCGTTGGTGTTGGTTATAAATATGGTTTGAACAAGGTTACACGAACTCTAACTCGGGGTGATGGTACGCTTCGTGACAAACCGTGAGCACATGGTCAATGTCTCTTGGCGTCATGTCGGCATTCACTGAAAAACGGATGATGTTTTTGTTCTTGCCAGTCGCAGGGCGGCAGAATACTGCACCGAACACATCACGCTGTTCTAGGAAGTCACGCACACGTTCAGTGTTTCTTTCATTGCCGCACTCTAGCGCTACAATTTGAGACTCACTGCGGATATTAAAGCCAATTCGCTTTAGCCCCGTAGTCAGCGATTTTGCCCGATTGAATAAGGCTTCTCGTTTGTCTTCCGCACCTTTGATCACCTCCAACGTTTTCTCTAAACGAACCACCTCTTGTGGTAACACCGTCGAGCTAAAAATCGCAGGGTACGCGACAAACGGCAAGGTTCTAGACAGTTGTTTAGGACCAAGGATTGCCCCGGCGCGATAAGCAAAGGTTTTTGCCAAGCTAACGGTGATGAAGTCTACTTGGTTGGTGAGCCCTAATGCTTGTACTAAGCCTGCACCATTTTCTCCATGTGTACCCAGTGAATGGGATTCATCAACGACGACCGCACAATCAAACTCTTGCGCCATTTCGTAGATGTCGCGTAGTGGGGCAATGGTGCCTATTGTGCTGTAAACAGAGTCGACAACAATGACGCCTGAGCCGTGGCGCTCTAACTGTTTGCGTAGGTGATTCATATTGTTATGCATAAACGGATGGGCAACTGCGCCGGCAGCGCGAATGCCTTCCCAGAGTGACATGTGTGCAAGGAAATCAATATACACAGGTGTCCCCGGTGGGCAGATGGTTTGCAATAGCCCAATATTGGCCGCCCAGCCTGATTGAGAAAGCAAACAGCTCTCCATTCCGACATAGTTAGCGAGTTCTGTTTCAAATGCGGGTTTAGACTGCTCATTTTGTAAGAAAATCGCAGACATCACCACGTTGTCATCGTGCTCACAGATCGCCGCTTGATGGGCTTGTTGGATCTGTTTGTTGTGTGACAGCGCTAGGTAATCATTGCTCTGCATCACAACGGAATTACGCTGGGGGCGTTTACCCAATACTAAATGCTTCTGGCTTTGGTTCTGGGTAATCAGGTCTTGAATATAGAAGTTCAAGCGTTCTTCGATAAAGGAAGGTAGTGGTTTGTTTTTTGTTTTATCACTCATAATAGTTCTCTTCAAATACAGGAAAACGCCAGCGCTGACGGCTGTATATTGACGATAAAAAGTGATGTGTCATTAGCCAAGTTGCATAATTTTGTGGGTGCTTGCAAACTCAGCATTTAAGGGTTTTGAGGCGAGTGGGTTTCCTTACGGTTCGGGGCTTTACCCGAATTAAGATAGGAATAATAGCCTTCTTTTTTATGACAAAAGGCTATTAGAATTCGGCATTCGAAGGCATTTAAAAAAGCGGATTTTGAAAGGCTACTTGCTACTTGCTACGTGCTGTTAGCTGTGAATATGGATAAGCTCGATTAAGGCATCCAATTGCTGCTTGGCTCCACCCTCTAACGAATACCCAATATTGATGCGTAAGCAATTGCTGTAAAGGTCGAGAGTGCTGAACAGGTGTCCAAGCCTAATATCAATGTTCTTCTCGGTAATGCCCTGAGCAAAGGCTGACTGGTTCAAGCTTGGGATTTGCAGCCAAAGCACCATGCCACCTTGTGGATTACTTATCTTCACATCTTGAGGAAGGTGCTGAGCCAAATAACTTAGGTATTGTTGGCGCAAAGACAAGATCTGAGTGCATCTTCTCCTCACGTGCTTAGCGTATTGGCCAGATCCAATAAAGTCAGCAGCCGCAAGCTGAGTGGGCAGGGCAACGCCGTAGCTCGCAGCTGAGAACTGAGCCTTGTATTCGTTGATAAACCTGCCCGGCAAGCACCATCCCAAACGGTAACTCGGTGACAAACTTTTCGATACTGATCCACACCATAAGACAAAACCGCCTTTGTCGTAGTATTTCGCGGGGAGCGGCGTGTGTGAGGAGTAGGACAGTTCCAGATACACATCATCTTCAATGATCGGCACTCGATAGTGATTCGCTAATTCAGCCAGTTTCTGCTTTTGAGTGGCTGACATGTTGATCCCTTGAGGGTTCATATGAGAGGTACAAAAGATCGCGGCATCGACTTGTTTATTTTTCAAATGCGCTTCCAGTTGTTGCAAGTCGACACCATCATCTAGAGACGGGATCTCGATGATTTTTCGCGACATTTGTCCGAGCAATTCCAGAATACCGTTGAAACATGGCGAGCTAATAGCGATGGTGTCGCCTTCTTTAGTGCAAGATTCAAGTGCGGCCTTAATCGCAGACATACAGCCAGCCGTAATCACCATCTCTTCAGGTGAAAAGTGCACATCGAGCTTGGCAAAATGAGTGGATAATGCCTGTCGTAAAATCGGCTCACCTTGTGTATCTGGGTAATGGTTAAGCCTGTTGCTCATACGCCTAATAGCGCGACGAAAACTTCGTTCCAGTTCAACGATCGACTGCTCATCATTAGTGGTGCTCGAAACCCCTAAAGGCCCATTGATTGAGTTGTGAGTCGATGAGGTTTGCCTAACGCTGGACACCTTACTCTCAAACTGTGCCCACTCTGGGGTTGAGTGAGCAGGTTTATGAGGAGAAACAAAATATCCCGCTTGCGGTCGAGAATGAATCCAACCTTGTGATTCCAGTTTTTGGTAGCAGCTCACCACGGTCGACATGCTGATCGCCTGTTGCTTGGCGCTACTTAGTCAGTTATGGCTTTGTGTTCGGTGTGGGTATCTGGGGTATGGCTTCATGGTCGATCACTGCTGGTTTATCGTCTGGGCTTTCATCGGTCTTGCTTTCAACCAACGTATTAATCGGCATGGCGGTAGGCGTGTGGTTGTTCAAGGAGAGTGCTTCTATTCGTAAATTATTGGGTGCGATGCGAGCTATGTGTGCATTGGCGGTATTGGTATCTGCAGCTACGGGTAATGTCACCGTTAATGGCGTGATCTTGATTATGATTGCGGCGTGCAGTTGGACCTTGATGGGCGTGATTGTTAAGGCATCGAAAACCACTCAAGCTTTTGCGTTCAATGTCTGGGGGATGCTGTTTGCTCCAGTGCCATTTGCCGTGATGTTACACGGTGACCAAATAATCTGGCAGGGCATCGAACAATGGGATTGGAACACGACGATTGCGGTGCTGTTTCAAGCTTACCCAACCACGCTATTTGGTTATTGGGTATGGAATAAGCTGCTAATCCAATACCCGTTAAGTACGACCGCGCCGTTAACCTTGTTAGTGCCTATCTTCGCATTGATTAGCGGTTACTTTATGTATGATGAGGTGCTGTCTGTGGCTCAGGTTGTTGCATCAATACTGTTTCTTGTCGGGATTGGTTTGATTGTGAAACCTGCGAATGTAACGAATACCAAAGCGACACAAACACTTGCTGAACAAAAATGATTGAAGAAAGCTGATATTGCATGAGCAGCTTTGAATGACAAATAAGACCTCGCACTTGTGAGGTCTTATTCTATGTCGAAGAAGTGAAGTTATTTAAATAACCAACTTACTAAGCAATCAACTAACCATACACGCAAGTAACTGGCTCTCAAGATCATATTCTATTTCTAGACCGATCATTTCTATTCTGATTTCGATACACTCATCGAGTTCTGATTCCGTCAAGCCATCCTCTGTTAAGTTGTAACCGAAAACCTCAAAAGAACATAGGCTTTTATAAGTGAATTCGAATTAAATTCTGAAATGATACAAATCTTATATTTAATAACGCTTATTTAGTAACCTTTGTTGAGTCCCATATCAAATCAAGTGGCTGATTTTATTGGGTATCGGAGAAAAGTCTCAAAAATTATTATTTAGTTCGCTAAAGTTTTAAATTCTATTAATGGTTGTTTGTATGGGGTATAACTCCATTTCGCTACTGTTGAGTAGATGGTTTTTAGCTATATATGTGAAATTTGAAGCGAGTTATCTTTCTGATTTGAAAGAATAATTAAATAGTTAAGATAAAAAAGTTGGCGAAAATCAGAAGCTTGGCATACACTTTCCTTGTAAATGACCTTATCTCATTGATTGAATAGGGTAAATGCTTTGGCGCTACTGGCGATGGTAGCAATGTTTAACATAGCTTTGAGGAAAGTTTTATGGCACTCACGAAGGCCGATTTGGCTGAGAACCTGTTTGAGACACTCGGATACAGCAAGCGGGATGCCAAGGAAACGGTGGAAGTGTTTTTCGAAGAAGTTCGTAAAGCGCTCGAAAATGGCGAACAGGTAAAACTGTCTGGTTTTGGTAATTTTGATCTTCGCGAGAAAAACGAGCGACCTGGTCGTAACCCGAAAACTGGTGAAGACATTCCAATTTCTGCTCGACGTGTTGTTACTTTTAGACCGGGACAAAAACTAAAGGCCCGTGTCGAAAATATTAAAATCGAGAAGTAGCCAAGCAATAGACCACGCCTAGCGTGGTCTTTTTGTATCTGCATAGAGTTTAAGCTAAACGCATTTCTTTAATTTTTAGTAACCTTTCTCAAACTCCATCTATTTACTGTCCGGTAAGAACTTGCTTTAGATGCGAAAACAGAGGCTAGGCCTCTGACTTTGAATCTTCACTCTAAAGGGCTTGTTGAACCTTACTTGCGATGTCTTCAGACACCCAAGGCTTCCATACCTGTGGTGAGCTTTCTAGAAAGTAATACATGGCTTCTTCGGCGTCGGCTTGGTTGTCTTCCATCCAGGCCAGCAACTCACTCATTTGTTTATTGGTAAAACCACGCTTTTCAAAGTATTGGTAGGCAAGAGGTTCGTTATTAGCAAAGGCTTCTGTGGTGATTGTGTGAACCGGTGCTGGTGGATACATGGTCACTTTAGGAGGTTCACAATCAGGTTGTGTCGTACAGTTACGGAATTCCTCAATGTCAGTACCACTTCCGAAATCAACCTTCACCATTTCATACTTACCTAGCACAGGCGTAGGCGACCAGTAATATCCAAACCATGCTTTTTTGCGTTCGTAAGCTTTCGCTATCGTACCTGCTAAAGCGGCGCCTGAGCCGGGATCAACCATTTCAAAATTGTGATCTTCTAACTTAAGCGCATCGAATAGGTGACCGGAGGTAATCTGACAAGTCCAACCCGCAGGGCAGCTATAAAACGCAAACTTCTCATCATCTTCTGGGTGTTCAAACAGCTTTGCGTTTTTAATCACACCTTCAATGGTTGTAAGCTCTGGGTACTGTTCAACAAGGTAGTTTGGTACCCAGAAACCTTCTTCCCCGCCGTTGACCAAAGACTTGCCCGCGTAACGTAGACGCTTATCCGCAACACCCTTATCCAACGCTTCTTTGATGCCATTAGTCCAAAGCTCTGGCGCAACATCAGGTTGACCTTTTTCAATCATTGACGTGCCCGTAGGGACGCTATCACCGGGGATTAAGTCCGCTTCACAGCCGTAGCCGTTATTCAAAATGAATTGGTCGACATGAGCAATAGGCTCGCCGAGTTCCAGTTCATGTCTGCAATGGTGATCTTTCCGCATTCGTCAGCACTAGCGTGTACAGAAAACGCAGCAAGTAGCGCGATGGAAAGCATGGATTTGTTATTCTGCATTGACGTAATTCCTTTTCTTGTCAGAAGCTTATTCGCTATAGAAACAGAAATGTTCGATGGAGAAAAGAGACTGAGATCTAAATTTAAACGATCTGATTATTTGGGATAGGAAGTGGAGAGGCTACTCAACAAGTACTAAAAAGGGCTGCGAGTGCAGCCCTTGTGATGTTTATTGGAATAGCCTATCTATGTGTCAAGCCGCTTTAATGTGCGTTGTAATGTACGGTTGCCATGCTTGTTGGTAAAGCTCTAAAGATTGGCGTCGTAGGCTATTAATTTGTGCCGCTTCGATATCGTTGATTGGGCGATGTTCTGCAATTGCGTGACGCTCAATGCCTTGGATAATTTCGTACAGCTCGTGCTCAGGACCACTTTTCACGTCAGCAATCGCTTTTAAGTGAAGTTGAACCTCTGCAATGATGTTGGTTTTAGGCAAACGAACCAACAAGTTAAGGTCACGGTAACCAGAGTCAGCCGGCGATTTAAACTTATTTTTCAGCTTAACAACGTCTGCTTCACGGCTTAGCGCTTCGTAAACTTCAACCAAGCTCTCTACATCGTTCGCGATGATAGTTGCACGGGCTAAGTCGGTAATTTTTGTCACATCACCATCAAGCTCAAGGGCGATTTTTTCTTCTGCGCGAGCTTGAGATTTAACGCCAGCAAATAGCGCTTCAGAATTGGTGAGTAGGGCAGTACTTTTACAGATAGTTTCTAGTTCAGCTTGGCCTTGATGCGCTTTGCTGTACAAAATATCGAAGTCGGTGTAAGGCTGAGTCGGGCGTGAGTCGAAGGCTTTGATGCCGTAAAGGCCGCTCAAACTATGACGGAATACGTTTGAAGATACTTGGTTTTGCGCAGGAGTGCGCGTTTGATCTGTTGAACTTGTTGAAACAGGTGCTGCTGCGAATGCAGGCGCTCGGCTCAATACCAAAAGCATTAGGGCCGCCGTACGGAGAAATACACTCATTCAAACTCCAAAATACAAGGTTACAAAAAACGGGTAGTCAAAAGGGCTAACCAGTAACGCACAAGAGTAAAAACAGCTTAACTAATTTCACTACATATTAAATGAGGCTAGCTAAGACAGAAACCAATTCTAACGTTTAATATTGCTTTAAAATGTGAAGATATAGCCAAATAACCCAACCGTTAGTTCCGCAATTATCAGAACTTTGAACTTAGCCAGTTTCTGATTTTATCGAAATCAATTTAGTACTTTAAACCAAGCTAAGGTTGCTCTTACCTCTCTATACTGTACCCTTGCATTATGACTGTTTAACATGAACGAAAGATGAATAATCCTGAATTTTGGCACAATAAATGGGCAGCCAACCAAATTGGTTTCCACCTCGAAGATGTAAACCCACTTCTGATTAAATTTTGGGAAAAGACTGAGCCTAGCTACGAGAAGAGTGTGTTTGTTCCACTTTGTGGCAAAAGTGAAGATCTGATTTGGCTAGCTTCAAAGCATGAAGATGTTCAAGGTGTCGAGTTAAGCCAGATTGCGGTTCGCGCATTTTTTGCAGAGCACCTTTATACCCCGACTGTGACTCAAATTAGCGGTCAGCACGAGCTCTACCAATTCGATGAACTGAACATCTACACGGGCGATTACTTTTCAGCGCCAATCCAACCTGTCGATACCATTTATGATCGCGCGTCTTTAGTCGCATTGCCTGAAGAGATGCGAGTGCAGTACGTAGAGCGCTTAAAACAACTGCTGAAACCGGGCGGTAAGATCCTTCTGGTGACTCTGGATTATGATCAAAGCGAGATGGCGGGGCCTCCGTTTAGCGTACCTAAGTTAGAGATTGCTCAATTGTTTGCAGGATACAAAATTACATTGTTGAATCAAGATATAGCGAACGATGAACATCCGAAGATTGCTAAGAAAGGCTTGTCTCGCTTCTGTGAAGAAGTGTATTTGATTGAGTCAGACGCTTAAGTTCAGTCTGCTTAGTTAAGCGAACAGATAACACCAACAAAAAGACGGGCTCGATAGCCCGTCTTTTTATGGTTCAGATTTGAACTCGTGATTGTTCAGAATTGAATAGCAGGTTAGTAAATCACTTTTACTTTTGACGCGCTCTCAATGGCATCTTCAATCGCTGTTTCTGTGCTGTTACGACGAGTAAGCGCCACACCTAAACGACGGCGACCATCGATATCAGGCTTACCAAACAAGCGAACTTGCGTTTGTGGTGCGTCTAGCGCTTCTGCAAGGCCTTCAAAGCGGATATTCGTTGATGTGCCTTGACCAAGGATAACCGCTGATGCACAAGGGCCGTATTGCGTGATGGATTTGATCGGCATACCTGTAAATGCGCGTACGTGTAGTGCAAATTCCGATGAGTCTTGAGACATCAGAGTAACCAAGCCAGTATCATGTGGGCGAGGGGAGACTTCATTGAAGATCACGTGGTCGCCTTTAACGAACAGTTCAACACCAAAGATTCCGTGACCGCCTAATGCGTTAACCACTTGCTCTGCCGTGTATTGCGCCGCTTTAAGTGCGTTGTCAGACATGACCTGTGGCTGCCATGATTCACGGTAATCACCGTCTTCTTGACGGTGACCGATAGGTGCACAGAAGTGAACACCGTCGACAGCACGAACGGTTAGAAGCGTGATTTCGTAATCAAAGTCGATGAAGCCTTCAACGATTACACGACCCGCGCCAGTACGGCCACCTTCTTGTGCGTAGTCCCAAGACTTCTGAATGTCTTCTTCTGTTTTGATAACGCTTTGGCCTTTGCCTGAAGAACTCATTACCGGCTTAACAACGCAAGGCATACCTACGAACTCAACAGCAGCGGCGAAATCTTCAAAAGTGTCTGCAAAGCGGTAAGGCGAAGTGCTCAGTTTGAGTTCTTCTGCCGCTAGACGACGGATACCTTCGCGGTTCATCGTTAGCTTGGTCGCATTCGCAGTTGGAACGACATTTAAGCCTTGCGCTTCTAGCTCTACCAACTTGCTGGTGGCAATAGCTTCAATTTCAGGAACCACATAATCTGGCTTTTCTAGTTCAATGATCGCTTGAAGTGCATCGCCGTCTAACATGTCTAATACATGGCTACGATGCGCAACTTGCATCGCTGGTGCGTCTGCATAACGGTCACAAGCAATAACTTCCAAACCTAAACGTTGGCACTCGATAGCAACTTCTTTGCCGAGTTCACCTGAACCTAATAGAAGTACACGAGTAGCATTTTCACGAGTAGCAGTACCAAACATAGAAATTCCTTCCGATCTTTTGAACGATTGATTGAAAACGGGGTGATCATACTTATTTCAATGACAAAAGCAAACGTTTGCGCAAGTTGTTGCTTTAATTACAGGCATAAAAAAAGCAGCCCTGTTAAATAGGGCTGCTTATTTAAATTTTTGTTAATCAGATGTACTTAGATTGCTAAGTAAGTCACTGGAATGTCGGGATTAATCGCTTCTAATGTAGATTGCGTATCCGCTAGGTGACTGATGCTACCTTCTGCGATTTCAACCAAAGCAGCACTTTCAATTTGTTCGAAATCGAAGCCAGCCAGTTTAAGTTGAATTAACGCGACTTGCAGAGGTGGTAGGCTCGGGTTGAACGCTGCATTTTCAGCGTAAGCACCGGTGAAAACCTCACCCGACGTCAGTTGTAGTGAAACACCACTTAGGTTTTTGGTGTAAGGAGCATGGCTGCGGTTTAGTGCTGCTAGCGCTTCTACAACAATAGGCGTTGTTTCTTCGGTCGTGTATTTATGATCAAGCTTAGTCATTAGGCCAGTTGTTACACCTAAGTCTGCAGGGCCGAACGAGTCTGGCAGGTACTCCTGCAGAGACATTTCATCACGCTGTGGAAGCTGAACTTTAAGTTCTTTTGCTGTTGTCAGTTCGTTCATGAATTGACGACAGTGACCACAAGGACTGAAGTTGATCGTGATATCTGAGATACCTAGTTCGCCTTTCATCCAAGCGTGGCTGATTGCAGATTGCTCAGCGTGAACGGTTTGACCAAGTTGAGCACCAGCGATTTCAAGGTTTGCACCAAAATACAGAGTACCAGACAAACCACGCACGATTGCACCAACATAAAAGTCAGATAACGGAGCGTAAGAATACGCTGCGGCAAAAGGAAGTAGCGCAATACGTAGCTCGTCATCCGCTAGACCACTTGCTTGCAGTAGGCTAGCAAATTGTTCTGGAGACAATGTCGCGTCAAAGTTGTCTGCTAATACGATGTCACTCAAAAGCGCTTTCATTGATGATGGAGCACTTTCCAGCGCCAGGGTAATACGACTGTTCATGTTGAATCCTTAATTGACCTTAGGCTTTAAGTTTATGCATTGCTCAGGAATTTTCTGTGATAAAGATCGCTATTGAGTTGTTGTTGTTACATTGGTTTGCATAATTAGAGTGAGGTCACACTTGAAATCGATTACAAGAGCCATTTATACAGCTGATATCGCACTTATTGCTCGTAAAAGACCGTGACTTGACTGCTATTGCTAAATAAATGCGAATAAAAAGCCCAAACAGACACTGTAATAAACAGCATTCTGGTTGGGCTGAATCGCGTAGTGATCGTTTAGGTTAAGAGTAGAACCAAACCACGAGCGAAAATATACTCGGTGCGATGATTGAGGTAATGACGCCACAAAGCACAAGAGCCAAAGAACTGAATGCTGCATCTTCCTGATTCTTTTCCGCACAAGTCGCGGTGCCTAAAGCGTGAGACACGGTACCCATGGTTAAACCACGGGCGATCGGGCTCTTAATACCAATGAGGTTGTAGATTGGGTAAGCAAAAATTGCCCCAAATAGACCCACAATCAATACCAGTATTGCCGCAATCGCTGCTTCACCACCTAAATGGCTCGATACTTCCATTGCAATTGGCGTGGTGACTGATTTGCCTAACAAGCTCGCAATCAAAGTTAAGTCCGCTTTAAATGCTACTGCGATCACTGCCGTTGTTGTCATCGACATCACACTGCCTAGCGTGCACGCAAAGGTAATGATGCGCCAGTTGGCTCTGATTTGAGGTAGCTGCTCATAAAGTGGGTAAGCAAGTGCAACAACCGCAGGCTGCAGCATGTAGGTAATCCAAGTGTTGTCAGCATAGTAAGTCTCAAACGGTACTCTAAAGAACGTGAGAATCGGAATGATGATACCAATGCTGATAAGCAGGGGGTTACACAGCGGCGAGTTTACTTTTTGACTTACCCAGCGAGCAAATAGGAATACCACGATGGTGAGTAGAATCCACATGATCAGTTACCTCTCGAAAGCAAGCGGTCTAAGAACCATGATAAGGATACTAACACCAATAATGTGCCACCAACGGCGCTCGCCATAATTGGCAATGCGTTCGCGATGAGCATGTCGAAGTGATCCATCAACCCAACACTGATCGGAACAAACAGTAAGATCATTAGGCGGATAATCAAGCTTGCGCCGGGTTGTACCCAGTGCGAAGGAACAATACCAATCACCATGGCGGCAAACAGAATCAACATGCCAAAAATACTGCCAGGGATTGAGGTATCCAAAAAGTGCTGTAACGCGTTACCTGCTGTAAGTGCACCTATGATTAAGGTGAAGGAGATTAAGCAGTAAACCAGTTGGATCAATCTTTCTTTCAAAGTGTTACGTCTCTTGATAATGGAATTAGCTAGCTAACTTTTCTACGTACTGATAAACCGCCTTCAAGATAGCCATTTTCTTCTCGTCGCTTTCATGTTCGTGCGCGAGGTTTTCAAGGTTGAGCATGTACTCTTCTAAACGGCACTCATAAAACTCACGACAATGGTTCGCCCATTTCAATTGCTCAGCTTCGTCGAGCGTCCATGGGAAGTTACGCGCACGGTAACGGAACAGTAACGGTTTAATTCGTTCGTCACTGAAGGTGATATCCAAAGCCGCCAAGTTGTTCGGGTCAGTTTCGCGAATGATGTTCATCGCTGTTTTATCAGCAGGTGAAAAGAAACCGTCGTAAAGGTGTGTATCAACATCATCACTCTTTTCGTACTCGCGCTCTTGTGAATACAGGCCGATCAGTTTTTCGCGGATCTCTGGGTGTTCGCGCAGCAGTGCCAAGTTTTTCAGGCATTGTTGGCGATCGATACCGATGGTTTCAGCATTTTCAGCCGTTAGCGTTTTGGCTGGAGCAAGAATAGGGCACTTGTTTAGCTGAACCAATTTGATGGGTACGGGTAGTTCGTCTTCACCCAGTTCACTGCGTTTGGTATAGAGCCTTTCTCTGAGTTCATCAGCGTCCAGTTCTAACAGTGGGCTTGGATCTTTGGCTAAATCAACCACGATAACCGCATTTTGATTGGTTGGGTGCCAAGCCATAGGCACAATCCAGCTGGTGTAGTTGCAGTCACGGCCAAACATGCCTGAAACGTGCATTAATGGTGTCATGTTTACGATATCAACCAGATCATTCAGCTTACGCTTATGACGCATGTTGTAAAGGTAATCGAACATCTTAGGTTGCGCAGCTTTCAGCTTCTTCGCTAACTCGATGGTCGCAATAACATCGGCCATGGCATCGTGCGCGTTCTCATGTTCAATGCCGTTTGCCACAGATAGGTGTTCCAGTTTGAAGCTTGGATAACCTTCTTCGTTCTCTGGCCAAACAATGCCTTCAGGGCGCAGTGCGTGAACAGCGCGCATTACATCTAATAAATCCCAACGCGAGTTGCCGTTCTGCCAGCTCCACGCATATGGGTCGATGAAGTTTCGGTAGCAGGTGTAACGCGTTACCTCGTCATCGAATCGAATACTGTTGTAGCCAAGGCTTGTGGTGTTTGGTTTGGCTAACTCAGCATGGATCTTAGCGATAAACTCTGGTTCAGGAAGACCTTGTGAAGCCGCTTTTTGTGGTGTGATACGGGTGATCAGTGCAGCTTCAGGCGCAGGGAGGTAATCAGCGGGAGGTTGGCAATAGATAACCAGAGGCTCTCCAATAACATTGAAATCTTGGTCGGTACGAACACCCGCAAACTGACTCGGACGGTCTTTTGCTGGGCTAACGCCCCATGTTTCGTAATCGAAAAAGAAGTAGGTTGGCTGATTATCTGAACTCATTGAATTTCCTGAACAGCAAGCGCGGAACGTTTACTGTGGCTGAAGGTTAGTTTTGTTCAGTATCTGATAGTATGCGGTACGCGTGCAACCCAGATCACAAATAAATTGCCGGAAAACGGTGCTTTACTATTCAATCGAGTCAGTGGGGAAGGTTTTGAAACCAATTGAGGCGGTTTCTTAGTTAATACAATCTGTCTATCGTCCGTTTAATCCGATGGAGGCGAGAGTATCAACTGGACTTTCTGCTTCATGGTTAACTCTCGGTTCTTCAAATCTTTGAATATGGCCTTCCATTCTTGAAAGGTGACCACTATCGGATTAAAACTGTTCACGGGTTTGGTGACGCCATAACGTACAGTTTCAACTTCAGGTTCGAATGTACCAAATAACTTATCCCAGATAATAAGAACGCCGGCGTAGTTCTTATCAATGTATTGCGGGTTTTTGCCGTGATGTACTCGATGATGAGAAGGGGTATTAAAGATGTATTCAAGTGGCCCCAAGCTTCGTATCCATTGTGTATGGACGAAGAACTGCAAACCTAGATTGAGAAGCACCACAAAGATGACCCACTTAGGGGCAAAACCTATGATGACCAACGGTATCCAGAAAAGCCACATCCCAGCAAGTGGATACATTAAGCTTTGACGGAAAGCCGTACTGAAGTTCATGCTTTCTGAACTGTGGTGTGCCACGTGTGCTGCCCACATCCAGCGAACACGATGGCTTGCTCTGTGGAACCAGTAATAGTAAAAGTCTTGCAACACCATCAATACAACAAAACTCAGCACGCCCATTTCAATGTCCATTAAGCGCCAACCAAACATCCAGAGATACAGCTGCACGACCAATAACCCGGTGAGCAAATCGGAGAGTTGATGCATTCCCGCCAGCGTGAAATTACACATCACTTCTGAAAGCTTATAGCTGGAGTTATCAGGCAGTCGACCTTGCTTCTGACCGATAAAATACTCAGCCAACATGCACACCACGAACAAGGGCGCTAATACCAGCAGTAGCCATTCTGGGTAATTGATTAATGCGTCGATATTCATGTTTTATCCTTGTTGAGACGCCATACGCGTTCTTAGTATCAAGTTTACTTAGACTTGCTCGCCTGAAATTCAGTTAGCAAAATTTCGCTACCAGCGAGCAAAGTGATCTTCTGTTAGGCCAAGAACACCATCGAGTTGATGTGTCACTCCATTGTTGTCTTCAATCGAGCCAGAAAAGTGACCAATGAACTGACGAAAGTTACTTTTTAACAGCCATAAATTGAGCTTTTCGCTGCGATTATTTAAGGGCGTAAAGGTCAGGTTTATACGTCCATCTTGTGATGTTATCTGCCAAGGTAAATTGGTGTCTTGGCGACTAAACGCAAACTGTACCGGGTTAAGTAAGTGCCGAGTTCCATTGATCCATAAAACGTTCTCGCAGCCTCCGGTTTCATTGACGCCTGCTGCGAGGTTCAAGCCAATATCTGTCCCATTGGATTGCGTGTTGATGCTTGCCCAGTGCCAACTGGTTTCACGTCTCATGTAACCCGCTGAAAAGTCATAACCGGCACGAGCTTGTTCGAGAACGAGTGATTCTCCCTTGATTTGGATTTCACCGCTGATGCGCAAAGCATTGTGCTTTTGGGTGTAAGTCCAACCTGAATAACCCGTTGGGCTGCACATCGCCATGGGCAAGCTGTCGGTTTCAGGCTCTAAAGAAATATTGGCCTTGATGAATTTCGTATTCAAGCGAACTCGCCATTGTCCGCCCTCGATATAGAAAGCAATGCTTTGATCTGCAATGCTTGTCTTTCCTTCAAATGGTGAAGGCGTTACATGCTTATCAAACCCTAATGGCCTCAACCAAGATGACTCTTGCAGATGGTTGTTTTCTATGTCGTACAGATAACAAAATGCCGAGCCTAAGTAGCGAATATCCGCGATAGCGACGCCGATAATGTGTGTGTCGGTGACGATGCTGACAAATTGAAATTGCTTGTAGTGGAAGTGCTTCTGCCAAAGGTTTGCTTTTGAATCCATCGAGTTTCGGTAGTCAAAGTTCTCGATGTTCAGGTGTTTAAGGATGCCATCGAAATGCCCAATGATCGGCTGACCATTAGAATCAATCAAACTGTGTGGAGCAGGATTCGTTTTTATCATTGCGATAGTTCACATTAATTTAACAACTAAAGCCATTGTGCGATGAGTAGCGTAGAATTGGGAGGTCATATTCGGACAAGAGCGCGTTGCCAATCACGATTTTGTCAGTAGTGTTGTTGAAGCTGAGTAGTCATGTTGATGTGAATGGGCTCGATATAAGGAGAGACTATTGGAGATTATCGCGGAGTATAAGCCAACCGGACATCGGCATCAGTTGGGGACATTAGATATCGCGCTGCTGTTGAATACGTTAGAGCAACGAGGTATCGATATTGAAAGGCTACTCAATGATGTGGGTTTGCCGAATATGGATTGGCGAGACTCGAATGGAAAGCTGACTTACGCTGACAAGCTTGCGTTATTTAGCGCGGCGAATCAGAGCTTTCCTCACGATGGCTTGGGGCTTTGGTTGGGAGAACACGCTAGCTTGAGCCATTTTGGTGTGTTGGGTTATGCGCTATCAACCAGTCAAAATGTCAGGGAGGCCATCAAGTCGGGCTTCAAATATCTGCGCCTGAACGGTCCTATTTTCTCGGTTAAATTGTTTCTAGATTCCGAGCAAGCAGTGATTCAGATTGAGAACACCTTGGAAGTGGGCGATCTCCTACCTTTCTGCAGTGAGTATTTCTTGAGTTCCATCGTCTCTTTGTTCAAAGAACTCACTGGTCATGAATTGGATATTCACACTTTGGCTTTGCCTTATGCTCGCCCTAACTACGCCAAGCTCTATGACGACAGTTTCCAGTGCCCGGTGATTTTTGAGCAAAGCCATTGTGAACTGCGTTTTGATGCCTCGGTTTTATCACAAACCTTATTGACTCATGATGCCGCGACACTGAAGCGCTATCTTGCGTCTTGCCAGTCGATAGTGGAAACGCTGGACTCTGAGCATCTGCTGACTAACCAAATCAAAACGATCTTTTATCAAACCGCAGGCAGTTTCCCGAATATTGAACAACTCACGGATGAGTTTGGTTGTAGCTCTCGTACACTCAGGCGAGAGCTAGTGACCCATGATTCCAGTTATCAAATATTGCTTACCGAAGTTCGAGTGGAACTGGCCAAAGAGCTGTTACTCGGCACAACCATGAGTATCGATGATATCGGTGAAAGGCTCGGTTATAGCGACCCTGCAAATTTCAGAAGGGCGTTTAAAGGTTGGCTCAATAAAACGCCCGCGCAGTTTCGTGACGGTTTAAGTTAAAGCGTTACTTGCTAAAAAACTGTTCTCTGAAATCGGTGACTTGCTGTTGATAGTAACTGTCCCAATCGTGTTGAGTCCAAGTGGCATAACTCGAGCTTCGCTGAGAGTCTAAGGTCGCTTTGAGCTGATCCAGTTGCTCGTGATAACTCATCACGGTTTGTTGCTGTTGTGCGACTTGCTGTTCTCGCGCGGCAATGTTGCTAGCCTTCGCTTCATCTAAGTAGGCATCTTGAAGGTCGGCTTTGACTGATACTATCTCAGCAGGGCTATAGCTGCTGGGTATCAAAGAGACTGCCAATTCATATTTTTGAAGCTGTGTTTCGGCGTTTAACGTGTCCGTATTGTTTTGCCATTCACTAAGCAAATCTTGATAGTAGGCCAAAAACTGGCTCGCTTCGTTTTCTTTAAGGGTGTTTGCGTCGAGCGTAAAATCTAGATGCGCAAACTGGTCTGCGAATAGCTGGTGGGCCAACTCGCCCCATATTTGCTGTGCAGACTGCTTGAATAAGGCAACACGATCTTCAAGAGTCTCTATGGATTCAAGTGGGATGGTACTTTGGGCTAATTGCCAGTCGACTGATAACTGCGGATAGTCGCTCAGTAACTCAAACCATATGCTCGGCAATTCTGATTTCAATCATGCGAGTTGCTCTGCGCAGTCATCGCGTTGTTGACAAAGCTTCCAGAACCCATCGAGTTCATCGAATAAAGCCTTACCTTCGAATTCACTCAAGTTTTCAGCAAGAATTTTACCGTCCAGTGCTCCAGCTTGGGCTTGATTGCTCTGCGATGCTGAATTTCCCGAACTGGTGGTTGCAGTTGGTGTGAAATTATCGTCATCAGTTGTCGTAGAAACACGCGGCTTAGCTTCTGTGTGTTGAGCAGAAGATAGCGGTGTTTCAATTGATTTTGATGACCATGAGTAGCCAACAATGCTCGTCACCGCGACGAGCATTAGGATTAATATAACTCGATGCATTATTGGTTCACCGCGCTACTTGATCACGGCGCTAACAGGGAAGTGGTCTGAAAGGTTGTAGTGCTTCCATAACTCACTGCTTGTTGAACGAGGAACATCAACGCGGTTATTGTTGTGAGTTTTTTGTGCGTACTCCGAACTCACCACTACGTAATCCAAGTATTCGACGTTTTCCCCGCCAGACATAGGTTCGCCTGCAAAGTTGTTGATACGAGGATCAAAGGTGGAAGCAGTATAACCTGAATACTCCGGCTCAGCGGCTTGCAGGTTAGCGAACATTTGTTGGTAGTCGCCTGGGAACTTCAGCTTGTTCACGTTGAAGTCACCGCTATAAATAACCGTCTCTGAAGTTGGTATTTCCAGTGATTGAGCAAGCTGACGCATCTGTTTAAATTGGCGCTGTCGGTAGTCACGAGCGGTATCGGTATCGAATGATGCCGTGTGGGTGCCGAAAACATGGTAAGCCTGACCATTCTTGATAACCTCGGCATAATTCACGCCCTTATCAGCGAAACAATCTGTGCCTGTACAATCAGGGAACACGTATTGCGCTTCGTTGACAATAGGGTAGCGGCTGACAATGATCACGCCGCCGTCATAGATGTTAATCCCATCTTTATCGAGCATTTTAGTTTGATAAGGATACTCTTTTGCAAGCTCACGTAGGAACTTATCTCGTCCGTTGGCAAACACCTCTTGAAGCGCCAGCACGTCGTAGCCCTTTACGTATTGAGGGAGCAGGTCATAGCGGTCACCAATATGTGAAGCGATGGCAGGCAGCGCCCAGATGTTGTAAGTCATGACTTTCAGTGTATTGGCATCCGGCTCTGGCTGCTCATCCACTTTGGGCGGGGTGATGGTGTAATAAATATCATCGTAGCGCGCCGTAGAATCGGCTTTAAGTGCTAGCTCTGCATTGACCCCGAACGCATCGGTTGTGCTGCGATGAATATTACGATCGTCATGCAATGTTAGGTTGACGTCTGCAGCACTCAAACCATGTTGCAGTGTCGAGTTATACCAATGTCCCTTCATGGTTTGGTTGAGCGTGACACTTTCGCCCACAGCGTTTGATACCACAGTGTCAAACTCATAGGTCTTCCCAGATTTCACACCAGTCCAGCGGTTGAAACTTATCAGCTTCTTCGTCTCCCAAGGACCAATCTGTTCAACATGCTGTTGCCACTCATCACCGAGTTGAAGCAGGTCGGTACCAGTGTGGTTGGCTTGAATGGTCATCACTTGATTGGTGTTATTGGTGAGATACACGTCGGTGTCTGCGATCGCAGAGGTCGAAGCGATTGATGTGGATGCCACAAGTGCAGCTAACCAAGTCCATTGAGTTTTCATCGTTTACGTTATCCTTATTGATTGATGTCTAGAATAACGTAGTCAAGAGTTATGACATTGGAGTTATAACTCTATGGCATTTATTCAAATATGAGATATATGCCAAGGTTTTATAAAATTGATTAACCATTGAAAATTAACATATTGTCTTATCGGAATGATAAGTGGTACGCGCGCGAATAATAGGGTCAGTTAATGCTTTCGAGTCGGTGGAACAGCCAATATTGGCGTGCTTAAGTGAAAACTGTGTGTCGCGGTAAAGTGGAGGTTGTGAGCAACAAGAAGGGAATATGGACACAGCTTAGAGCTATCAGCATAAATTTTGCGATTGTTCTGTAATTTACTCTTGTTCAGTAAACAGAAACCTCAAAAACAGGTATGATAGTGCCGTTTTTAATCCTGAACTGGGAAAGTCATGGCAAAGTTAACACTCCAAGAGCAGATGCTTAAAGCTGGCTTGGTAAATGAGAAAAAATTAAAGAAGGCGAAGAAAGGCTCTAAAAAGTCTCGCGTTCAGTCTCGTGAAGCAAAAGCGGCAGCTGAAGAAACTAAACTGGCGCAGCAAGCGAAAGACAAAGAGCTAAACCAACAGTTGAAAGAACAACAGTTGAGCAAAGAAATTAAAGCTCAAGTGAAGCAACTGATTGAGATGAACAAGATCGAACAGAAGAACGGTGAGATCAAATACAACTTCACCGACGGTACGCTAGTTAAATATCTTTACGTAGAAGAGCTGACTCAAAAGCAACTAAGTAAAGGCATTCTAAGTATTGCTCGTCAAGGCGAGAGCTATGTTGTTATTCCAACAGCAGTAGCGAACAAGATTGCTATGCGCGACGAAGAATCTATCGTTGAGACGCAGGCAGGTAGCACAGACGAAGTAGACGAAGATGACCCGTACAAAGACTTCGTGATCCCAGATGATCTAATGTGGTAATCCGTTTTACCTAGCTCCATTTTAATGGTTAGCTAAGTTTACAGGATCTAAGAATGCAGCGAACAATCACTCGATTGGCGCTGCATTTTTTTTGGCGCGAAATGACTTCAACAAATCTTGAATAAAGCTTAGTGTTCTGACATGCCGTAAACAAGGCTATCATTGGCACTTGCATGATCGATAAAATCGGTATTAGCGCGCTGTTCGTGTTGGTCATAGCCATCGAAGTAACAGTCGCCAATTTCATTGCGCGGGCAAACGTGAATGTGGTCTTTGATGACCAGTTCGGTAGAGCAGCATGGGCAGTGTTTTACATGTCCAGTGAGTACCGTAGATCGATTTGGTTTCATACATCCTCCTGATAGGCACTGTAATCTGATTGCCTATTTGCACCCTAAGTTACGCAAATTAGTGTGTCGTTATGATTTCATTTTTAAGTCAATGAAAAACGATTCGTAGAGTGAATGTTTAGGTATTAATGTAAATGTAAGAGCAAGAAAAAATAAAAGAACTAGGACGAGTAGGCTTGAAAGTAGATCGGCCATATAGTCGACTTTCACTGGTATCACATTCAGCCGAAGAGGTTGAAGTAGAGCTCGCTACGACGAATATGTTGGCCAGATGAAACCAACAAGCCCTAGTGAGCTGTGCATCATTTTATCGACTTAAGCTTTCAAAGTAATGCTGAACAAATTTAACGAACACTTGGTGTTTCTTTGCCGGATAAATAACTTGCGGATAGAACAGATAAATACTGTTGCCTTGTTGCAGACATTCATCAGGCAGCACTCGCTCTAATTCTCCCAGTTCGACCTCTTTCGCAACGTAGTAACTTGCAATACGGATGATGCCACTGCCTGCCATAGCTTGTTGCTTAAGCAGGTGGTTGTCATTACTTGAAAGCCAGCCGGACACATCAATATTTACCGATTTTAAAGGCCACTCGGTTTGGTGCAGAGTTGCTAAGCATTGATGATCACTTAAGTCACTCACATTGGTAGGGCGACCAAATTGGTTAAGATAACCGGGAGTCGCGACTAAATCATGTTGATAGCTAATCAAGTGTTTCGCCACCATGTTGTCAGGTGGCGTATTGGTGGCACGAAACGCGATATCGATATCATCTTGATTGAGATTAAAGTTGGTGTAGCTACTGTTTATCTCGAAACGAATCTCAGGGTATTGCTGCCTAAACTGTTGGCAGATATCGAATAGATATACCTCAGTAAACATCTTTGGCGCAGTGAGGCGTAATAGGCCTTTGACGATGTCGTGTTGCTCAGAAACACTGCGTTCAAGCTGTAAGACTTGCGAGCGAATCGTTAAGCCTTGTTGTAACGCGCGTTCGCCTTCTTGGGTTAAACGAACACTGCGCGTGGTTCTGACCAAAAGCGGGCACTGTAAATCGTTCTCTAAACGTTTGATCTGTTCAGAAAGGTAGCTCTTAGAGATACCGAGCTTTTCGGCTGCCTTGGTAAAGTTGAGTTGCTGAGCAAGTTCTACAAACAGGATCAGTCGTTCTATTCTTTTGTGTTCGTTCATTCGCGCGTTCCTACCAATCTATTGTTCGTCATATCAAACAATCATTTCGTAACTAGCATATTCTGTTTTTTAAAAAGAACAATATGATAGAGGCATATTTCTGGTCAGCAAATCTTCTAAGCGAGAATCGATATGACGAACAGCACTGAATCTACAAACAAAACGAATGACAAAAAACGTATCCCATTATCAAATTATCTACCGAATGTTGGGCAAATTGCCTATGGCTGCATGGGGTTAGGTGGTGGCTGGAATGATAATCCAGTGACGAGTGCGGATGTTGCTCAAACACGAAGCGTAATCGGCACCGCGCTAGAATCGGGCATTAACTTATTCGACCATGCGGATATCTATACCTTCAGCAAAGCTGAGCAAGCCTTTGGTCAAGCATTACAACAAGCGCCTGATCTGCGTGAACAGATGTTCATTCAATCTAAGTGTGGGATTCGTTTTGAAGGCGAGGGCAATGTTGGTCGTTATGATTTCTCGGCTGATTGGGTAGGCCAATCGGTAGACGGTATTCTCAACCGATTGAATACTGAAAAGCTTGATGTGCTGTTATTACATCGCCCTGACCCTTTGATGGAACTCGATGAGTTAGCAAGAACGTTAGAGAACATAAAAGCGCAAGGTAAGGTCGATTTCTTTGGTGCGTCGAATATGAACAGCCATCAAATTCAGTATCTGCAATCTGCGCTTGGGCAACCTATCGTCGCGAATCAAGTTGAGATGAGCTTAGCCAAATTGGATTGGTTGAATGATGGGGTGATGATTAACTCGCAAGGGCACCATCAATCAGACTTCGCCGCAGGCACTCTTGAACATTGCCAATTGAATAACATCCAACTGCAAGCTTGGGGCTGTTTGGCACAAGGCCGATTTGCTGAGCAAGGTTTGTATTCAGAACATGAAAACGTGAAAAAGACAGCGCACTACGTGGCTCAGTTAGCGAACCAATATGGCGTAGAAAGTGAAGCGATTGTGTTGGCATTTTTGCTTCGTCACCCTGCTCGTATGCAACCTGTAATTGGCACCACAAATCTAGAGCGAATCAAAGCTTCGGCAGTCGCGACTCAGATAAACCTGTCTCGTGAAGAGTGGTACAACCTATACGTGTACTCACGTGGTCAAGCACTGCCATAAGGAATGAATATGTTGAATCAAAAGATCGCGCAACAACTGGTGTCTAACGCTCTAGACATTGCTGAGCGTAATCAACAAGCAATCGCGGTGAGCGTGTGTGATACGCACGGTGAGTTACTGGCGTTTATTCGCATGGATAATGTGAGTGTTCAAGCCGGATTGTTAGCACAGAACAAAGCTTATACATCTGCAAGAGATAGACAGCCAAGCGGTAACTTAGGTGCTTGGGCGAGAGAAACTGGTAAAGACTTAAGTTACTGGACTGACCCAAAGATCACTGGCTTTAAAGGCGGTGTTCCCATTGAATTAAATGGGCTGGTGATTGGCGCTATTGGTATCAGCGGATTAAGTGAAGATGACGATGAAGCACTTGCTGAGAAAGTGATTCAACTTGTGCTCTAAGTGCTGTTGCTTGTGAAGCAATGGAAGTTAGAAGTAACAGATAATAAAAAACCGATGCATGTGCATCGGTTTTTTGTTTAACGAGACTCAAGTTATTGAATCAATCGAACTCATTAAGCGTTCGCTTGTTCCAGATCTTGTTGCTTGTCTTTCTTACCCAATAGGCGGCTTGTGATCGTACCGGCTGTCATTGCACCAGATACGTTAAGCGCCGTACGTGCCATATCGATAAGTGGCTCGATAGAGATAAGCAGTGCTGCAATCGTTACAGGAAGGCCCATAGCAGGAAGTACGATAAGCGCCGCGAACGTTGCACCGCCACCTACGCCAGCAATACCGAATGAGCTCACTGTGATAATAGCAATCAGAGACAGAATGAAGTTGATGTCCATTGGGTCGATGCCAACCGTAGGTGCAACCATGACTGCTAGCATTGCAGGGTAGATACCCGCACAACCGTTTTGACCAATCGTTGCACCGAAAGAGGCAGACAGGTTAGCAATCGCTGGTGGCACGTTTAGCTTAGTGATTTGAGCTTCAACGTTCAGTGGAATCGTTGCTGCAGAACTACGAGACGTGAAAGCGAACGTCAGTACAGGCCAGATCTTTTGGAAATACTCTTTCGGGTTTACACCAACAAAAGAAACCAACACACCGTGTACAACGAACATCAGTAGAATCGCAACGTAAGATGCAACGATGAAACCCAGTAGGCTGAGGATGTCAGAAGCACTTGATGTTGCAACTACCTTCGCCATTAACGCTGCGATGCCGTATGGCGTTAGTGCCATGATCATCTTAACTAAGCGCATAACGATAGATTGTGACGCTTCAACGAAAGTACGGATTGGAGATTCTAGTTCTTCTTTCTCTGCCATCACTTTACGAGCAGCGATGCCCGTTAGCACACCAAAGATAACAACCGCGATGATAGACGTAGAGCGAGCCCCCGTTAGGTCTGCAAATGGGTTAGTCGGAATAAAGCTGATCAGCATTTGTGGAATTGTTAGGTCTGAAACGCTACCGATGCGGCTTTCAAGTGTTGCGATACGTGCTGTTTCGCGAGCGCCTTCTGTTAAACCTTCAGCAGACAGGCCGAATGCTTGCGTTACAACAATACCAACAATCGCAGAAATCGCGGTTGTTGCTAACAGTACAGAAATGGTGATACCAGAAATCTTGCCCAGTGAGCCGCCTTTTTCAAGCTTCACTACTGCTGCAATCATTGAAACCAATACTAATGGCATGATCACCATTTTCAGTAGGCCAACATAACCACGGCCAACAATATTTACCCAGTCTAGTGTTTCGTTGATGACCGGATTGCCTTCACCAAATAACAGCTGTAGACCAAGACCAAATGCGCTACCAAATACTAAACCGAGTAAAACGAGGCGAGAAAGTGTGTTTTCTTTTTTCTGCTGTCCGTAGAGAAAAAAGAGGATACCAGTGAATACCGCTAAGGCAGCGATAGCTGAAAATGACATTTATTTTCCTTATGAATTTCTTTAAATCGATAGGGCGCTTAGATATATGGGCGCAAATACTGTTAGCTACAGTAGCGACCTGTAACAAAACGTAAAATAAGGAAAAGTAATTTATTAGAACGATTAGTAATATCCACTCAATAGGATGGGTGGATATTCAACATTGTGATGAATAGGTGAGCTTTTTAGCGATATTTTGCCAATAAATTGAGCATGTCACTTGACGAGTAAATTTCGATATTTTGGAAATTATTTTCGAATAACCGGAACAACATTGCTTTGGCTACGTCTTCCGACTGAATAGGGCGTAGGTTTTTGAACTTACCAAGCATAAATGGAGACAGCAGAGGAAAGACACTTTGCAGGAGTTTTTCATCAGCTCTAGGTTCATCACGCTCACCCACCAGAGGCCCAGGGCGTGCGATGAAAAGCTGCTTGAAGCCAATACGTTTTAAATTTTGTTCCATTTGTCCTTTACAGCGAAGGTAGTGCGAATAGGAATCTGGTGAAGCGCCATAGCTAGAAACGACCGCTACGCGTTGAACCCCAAGAAACTTCATCGACTGTGCGACTTGGCTAACCAGTTCCACATCGATTTTGCGAAGCGCTTCTTTTGATCCTGCCTTTTTCTTAGTCGTACCTAAGCAGATAACGCCAAGATTAGGCGTCGCATTCGTATCATCCCAACTCGTGACTTGCAGGTCATTGTGAATGAGCGTGTGGAGTTTATTGGAGTCAAACTTTGCATTGAGGGATCTGCGGGATAACGCATAGATATTGTCGACAGCGGGCTCATCAATGAGCTGCCTCATCACATGATGACCAATTAGCCCTGTTGCACCAGCCACCACGACCGATGTTTTGTCTCCAGAAATGCTCATTTTAATCCCTTCTTCACTCCACAAGTGCTTGTTTAATATAAACAGTGTTTGAATTTTAAGCGAATAAAAGTTTGTTAAACGAGTGGTCAGTAGTATGTGGGGAGTCGCCTGTTTATGGAAAAAGAGATGATTTAGTTTGGCTCGACGCATAAGTACGGTCTGAAGCATAAGTACGATATGAAACATAATGGCGGTGGGAAAGATAAATGCGGTTTGAAACTTAAGTTAGGCGTTAAACATAACAAAGCCCGCTGGGCGACGGGCTTTGTTACTTTTCTTGCTTCTTACTAGGTAAAGGACAGTGGGATTTTCCTTACCTTTTTGCTAGCTTTCTTACTTGATTTATTTGGTTTTCTTTTACTTGAATTTGGAATCATTACACCTCCTAAATCGTTGTTCTGTTTTGTCTTTCAATCGATTGTCTTTCTTCGTGTAGCGTCAGTGTTGTGGGCATTCACTGTATGGGTACTTATCAATGGAGAGATTAATAAGTAATTTAGATAAGGCATAAACGATGCCAAAATGTAAGTTATTGATAAATCTATTATCAGTATTATTTGTGTTTTAGGGTTCGTCAATTTGACTGTCAATCTGAGAAAAAACCAGTGTGATCTGTTTAAATTAAGAACACTCTCTGCGGTTTCTGCCACATAGCCATAGATACAGCCTTGCTTAACACGTAAACTGAGTCGTAATTCACATAGACCAAGGACGTGCTATGAACCTCAAGCTTGATACTCTTGCTCCCACTCAGATTTATCACCTGATGACACAAACCGTTGTTCCTCGCCCGATTGCGTGGGCATTGACGGAATCTTCTGACCAAGAGTACAACCTCGCGCCTTTCTCTTATTTCACGCCTGTTTCTAGTAATCCGCCGTTACTGATGTTATCGGTTGGGAAGAAGCCGTCCGGCGAAATCAAAGATACCACTCGTAATGCCCTAGAAACGGGTAAGCTAGTGATTCACATTGCTTCTTCAAGTTCTGCCGAAACCATGACGGCGACAGCAGCTACCCTTGAACATGGTGATTCGGAAGTCACCGCGAATAACATTGATCTGGTTGAATTTGAAGGCTTCTCTTTACCGAGATTGAAAGAGTGCGCGGTCGCTTTTGGATGCACCTTGTACGAAGTAAAAGAGGTTGGAGAAGTGCCACAAAGCCTTATCTTTGCTCAAGTCGAAACCGTGTACATTTCCGAAGACGTGATCGACAAAGACAGTGAGCGTCTTAAGATCGACGCGTTAGCACTTGATCCTTTATCTCGATTGGGTGGCGGTGAATACGCCACGCTTTCCAATGTGTTTTCTGTCGCACGCCCTAAGTAGCAGCCCTATATCAACGTACCCAGAATAAGCGTTTTTAAAAACTATGTTAGATACCCAATACTCGCAGTACATCCAACACCGAATTGACCAAAAAACCAAGCCACTTGGCGCACTTGGCTTACTAGAAAAAGTCGCACATCAACTGGCTTTGATTCAGAGCCAAGGCAAAGAAGCTGCGGTTGAACACATCGAATTGAATAAGCCAAGTATCATCATTTTTGCTGGCGACCATGGCATTGCTGACGAAGGCGTGAGTATTGCTCCAAGCGCGGTAACACAACAGATGGTGTTGAACTTCTTAAGCGATGGCGCGGCGATCAATTGCTTCTGTGCGGTGAATAATATCGATATCACGGTAGTCGACACGGGGATATTGTTGCCTGTGGAATCAGACAGTGACATGTTGATCTCTCAGCGTTTGGGTACGCGAACCAATAACTTTGCCAATGAAGCGGCAATGAGTTTAGAAACGGTTGAACGTGGGATTGAACTGGGTACAGATCTTGTATCTAAAACCATTTCGAATGGCACCAATATCATCATGTTTGGTGAAATGGGTATCGGAAATACCAGCAGCGCATCAGCGATCTTAAGTGCATTAGCGAATCGTGCTGCAGCGGAGTGTGTTGGCCTAGGCACTGGCATCAACAATGAACAGCTTGCACGTAAAGTGGCTGTGGTTGAGCAAGGTGTCGCGCGTTGCAAAGGTTTAGATGCGAATGAAGTTAAAGATATTAAAGAGGTACTCGCACAAGTCGGTGGCTATGAAATCGTTCAAATGGTCGGTGCTTTCCTTGGCGCTTACCAAAACAAAACCCCAGTATTAGTCGATGGCTTTATCGTGTCGGTTGCGGCGTATGTCGCGACTTTAATTGAACCGAGTTGCCGAGACTATATGATCTTCGCCCATCGCTCTGAAGAGTCAGGACACAAAATTCTGTTAGAGCTGCTCGACGCTGAGCCACTGCTCGATCTTGGATTGAGATTAGGCGAGGGCACAGGTGCTGCGCTAGCTATGCCAATCATTCGTGCGGCAGCCGAGTTCTATAACAACATGGCGAGCTTCGAAAGTGCTGGAGTCACGGTTTAATGAGTGATGTACCAGAAAGATCGTTGAAAGATCGAGTCACCCATCAGTGGGAGCTGTTTGCACTGGCGATGGGTTTCTTTTCTCGCTTGCCAATGCCGAAGAATATGCCCTATTCATCAGAGCGAATGAATCGTTCGGGTCGTTACTTTTCAACGGTTGGTTTGTTGCTTGGTGTTCTGTGTGGCGGTGTGTTTTTGCTACTTGATGCGGTACTGCCGAGTGCAGTAGCGATTTTCTTGATGATGAGTTTTAGCCTGATGCTCACAGGTGCATTCCATGAAGACGGCTTGACCGATATGGCAGATGGTATTGGTGGCGGTATGACCCTAGAACGCCGTTTGACCATCATGAAAGACAGTCGAATTGGCACTTATGGCGCGTCTGCTCTGGTTATGGCTTTGCTCGGCAAGTGGGTTTTATTGAATGAACTCATAAGCATGACTGGTCTTTTGATGGTTATCGTGACCAGTTATACCTTCAGCCGCGCGATTGCAGCATCACTGATTTACGACATGCCTTATGTTAGCGATTTAGATACCAGTAAAAGTAAGCCATTGGCCAACAAGCAAACCAAAGGTGAACTTACCTTCTTATTGCTTGTAGGCGTGCTGCCTAGCCTGTGGTTTGGTCTTGAATTCGCTTTGGTTTTATCTGTCGTCGCTTATCTGTTCAGAACCGGATTCAAAAAGTGGTTAATGGCTCGAATTGGCGGCTTTACTGGGGACTGCTTGGGTGCGGCTCAACAGTTAATGGAGTTGCTGACTTACCTTGTATTCATTACTGCATTTTACAATGGCTTTCTATAACGGCTTCCTATGACCAACACGAATGAAACTATTCAAGCTAATCAAATTAATCAAGCAAGTCAGCGAAACAGCCATTTGGTATTGGGCGGGGCTCGTTCTGGTAAGTCTAGTTTTGCAGAGCAACAAGCATTATGTGCGCTTGAAGCATGTTCAAATGGACGCCTCAATTATATTGCGACAGCGACATATCTTGATGATGAAATGCGAGAACGAATCGCGCACCATCAACAACGTCGTGGCGAGCAGTGGATTGAGCATGAAGTACCCGTCGAATTAGCCGAAAAACTGCAGTCTTTTGAGAAAGAAGATGTGGTATTGATTGATTGCCTAACCTTGTGGTTGAACAACATCATCTTTGAACTGGGTGATGACGCAACTAATGAACAGGTTGAAGCCGTGGTTGAAGTATTGGTCAAAAGCGTCGAGCAAAGTCCGGCGCAAATTATCATGGTCTCTAACGAAGTCGGTTTAGGTGTGGTGCCGCTGGGTAAAGTGTCTCGCTTGTTTGTGGACAATGCAGGACGAATGAACCAAGCGCTAGCTCGCGTCGTTGAGCGCGTCACGCTGGTTGCTGCCGGATTGCCGCTGCACTTAAAACCATCTAATCACTTGCTTGATATTCAAGGCTAGGTCGCACACATGGTCAATGGAACAACCAAAAACATCTATTTGTTAAGACATGGCAAAGTCGAAGGAAAAGCTGCGCTCAATGGTTTATCTGATGTGCTGGTCAACTCTGATCTTCAAGAACAGATATGTGAGGCACTAACTACACAAGACATTACCTTTGATAGCGTGGTTAGCTCTCCACTAAGACGATGTGGTGATTTCGCGAGCTTGTTTGCAGAGCGTATGTCTGTGCCTTTATCAGTTGCATCGGGTTTTCAGGAAATGAACTTCGGTGAAGTAGATGGTGTCCCATTTGATGAACTTGAAGACAAGTGGGGAATGTTAGAAACCTTTTGGAAAGACCCTGCTAATCATCAATTAACTGGCGCAGAAAGTTTACAGAGCTTCCACGACAGAGTAACTCAAGCTTGGTCGCAACTTTTGAATGATTCAAGTGACAACATATTGTTGGTTACTCATGGTGGTGTGATTCGCATACTGCTAGCGCACTGCCTTAATATTGATTGGAAAAACCCGAGCTTGTATTCGAAGTTATCGATAGAGAATGCATCAATAACCCATATTCAAGTCACTCAGTTTGCACAGAGCTTTATCAGCGTCAAAGCGATAGGCCTGCCTGTTCTCTGAGTGTTAAAAATACACAGTTTTAAGAATTAACAATCTATTAGAACTGTAAATAGAAATAGAAATAGAAATAGAAATAGAAACAGAAATATAAATAGAAGTATAAAGCGGCGTTCACAGCCGCTATACCTGATTGGTATTACTACCTACGTGAAAGGAATTTAGTCATGACAACACCAAGTTGGGATCTAAGCATTGCTTATAGCGATCTTAATGATGCAAAAATCGAACAGGACATTGAACTCATTCAGCAGTGCATTGAGCTGTTGAACCTACACGTTGAAAAGCGTCATATCATTCTAGCGATGCAAAACGCGATTCAGACTTCAGAAGCGGCAGGCACATTACTGAGTACAATCAACACCTTCGCTAATTGCCACGCATCGGTCGACGCGACACACACAGAAGCGAAAGTATTGCTTGGTCGTGTAGCGAAGCTGAACTCTGAAATGTCTCAAGCGTTCAGCCCTTACGAAGATACGCTAATTCACGCAGAACCAGAATTTATTGATGCAGTATTAGAGCATGATAGTGCGGACGTAGCAGGGCAGCGCTTTGCGATTGAAAGCTCTCGTAAGTTATCAAGCAGCCGACTCAGTGTTGCTGAAGAGCAGTTATTGGCAGCGATGAAGGTTGATGGTCGTGACGGATGGGGTCGTTTATACGATAACCTAACCGGATCTTTAAAACTGTCGCTAAAGCTGGACGGTGAAGAGGAAGCCCTAGGCTTTTCACAAGCCGCGAGCCTGTTGTACGGCAGCGAATTCGACAAACAAGAACCAGCATGGCGCGCGGTTCAAGGTGCGATGAAAACGCACCAAGAGTCTTTTGCTTCGATTCTAAATGCATTGGCGGGTTGGCGACTGACTGAAAACAAAAAGCGTTCGAAGATTAGCGATGTGCATTTCCTAGATCCAAGCCTACACGGCAGCCGCATTGTGCCTGAAACGCTAGACACCATGATGTCGGTAGCGAAAGCTAATCGAGCTGTTGGTCAGAAAGCAGGTTTGTTAATGGCAAGAGTTCACGGGCTAGATGAAATGAAGCCTTGGAATCACTTAGCTGCGATGCCGCCGCTGGGTGGCGCTGAATCTAAGGTTTACCCATTTGATGAGGCGATCGACGTGATCAAAACTGCGTTCGCTGAAGTAAATCCAGAGATGGCTGATTTTGTCGCTTTGATGGTTGATAATGGTTGGATTGATGCCGCACCAGCAGCCAACAAACGTTTAGGCGCTTACTGCACCAAGTTTGCTGCTACACGCACTCCGCTTGTGTTCATGACATGGAGCGGTAGCCGCTCAGATTTAATGACATTGGCACACGAGTTAGGCCACGCGTTCCACAACTGGGTGATGAAAGACATGCCGTTGTGTCAAACACGCTACCCAATGACGCTAGCAGAAACCGCTTCGATCTTTGCTGAAAATATCGTTCGAGACCATTTGTTAAAACAAGCACAAACACGTAATGAGAAACTTGAAATGCTGTGGGAAGAGCTTTCTTCTTCTTTGGCATTAATGGTGAACATTCCCGTTCGTTTTGAGTTTGAAAAAGCCTTCTACGAGCAGCGTGAAAAAGGCGAGCTAACGGCTCAGCAGCTGTGTGACTTGATGGAAACGACTTGGAAAGAGTGGTATGGCGATGCAATGACAGAAGCTGACCCTTACTTCTGGGCGAGCAAACTGCATTTCAGCATCTCTCAAGTAAGCTTCTACAACTACCCATACTTGTTCGGTTACCTGTTCAGTAAAGGTGTTTACGCTCAGCGCGATGCGAAAGGTGAGCAATTCTACGGCGATTACGTTTCGTTGCTTCGTGATACGGGCAGCATGATGGCGGAAGAAGTCGTTCAAAAGCACTTAGGAATGGACCTGACTCAAGCTGATTTTTGGCAACAAAGCATCGACATGGTCAAAGTTCAAATCGATGAATTTGAAAGATTGCTCGATCAGGAAGATTAATTGATCTCAATCTGTTCATAGCAGGTAAGAGCTGTGTTAGCTTACGTGGCTCTTATCTTGCTGGCATAACCTGAGATAAGCCGAAACAACCAAAAGTCTCTTTAAATAGAGAAAGTTATTTGGAACAGATGTCGGTTAGTAAAGTCAGCAGGTAATATAAAAATATATGGGTAGTATTTGTGAGTGATAACGGAGTTTCTGTTGATAAGTGCGATCCTAGCAACACAATTTCTATGTACAATTTATTAACATACGGCCGTGCAATTAAGGAGTAGCGCATGACGAAGACCCTCTTTCGCCAATCATTTCTTTTTGACAGCCTAGATCTTGAGCAAGAAGTGTTTGCAGGACAGACCGTACTGAGTAACGGTGTTCAAATTAAGCTTCATCAACGCGGTGTCTTGGAAGTGATTCCCGCGGATTTTAATTCTGAAACCAAGAACATCATTTTTTCAACCGGTGTTCATGGCGACGAAACTTCACCAATGGAGCTGATCGATAAGCTCATTGAGGATATTGAAACAGGTTTCCAAGTAGTAAACGCGAGATGCTTGTTTATCATAGCTCACCCAGAAGCCACTAACGCGCATACTCGTTTTCTTGATGTGAACATGAATCGTCTGTTTGATGAAAAGCAGTACGAGAGCAATCGAGAAGTGGATATCGCGAAGAACTTGAAGTTCTTGGTGACTGAGTTTTACAAAGAAACGGAACCTGCCACTCGTTGGCATCTAGATTTGCACTGTGCAATCCGTTTATCTAAGCATTACTCGTTTGCAGTGAGCCCTAAAGTTCGCCACGAAGTACGCAGTAAAGAGCTGTTTGATTTCATTAACAGTGCGCACGTGGAAGCAGTGTTGTTGTCAAATGCGCCAACCAGTACATTCAGTTGGTACAGTGCTGAAAACTTCGAAGCGCAAGCACTGACAATGGAACTAGGGCAGGTCGCGAGAATTGGTGAGAACCAACTTGATAAGCTAACGGCTTTTGACTTGGCGATGCGTAACTTGATTGCTGAAGTTGAGCCAGAGCATTTACCTAAGCGAACCATCACTTATCGCGTGAGCAGAACCATTGTTCGTTTGCACGATGACTTTGATTTCATGTTCTCTGATGACGTAGAAAACTTTACGGCATTCAAGCACGGAGAAGTGTTTGGTCATGATGGTGATAAGCCATTGATGGCGAAGAATGAAAACGAAGCAGTGGTATTCCCAAATCGTAACGTGGCTATCGGTCAACGAGCGGCCTTAATGGTGTGCGAAGTTGAAACACGATTCGACCACGGTCAGCTTGTATACGATTAATACTGAGCTGGGTTAAAGCGACGAAAACAACCGCTCAACTGGTTGAAATATCAAGGTTCACATTACTGTGTGAGCCTTGAGTTTATTTAGGGATACAGGTAAGGTTACGCGAACAATTTCAAAGTAGCTTGATATGGATTTCCAACAACTTCTTCACCAAAAACAGCGCAAATGGACCCGAGCCATTTATCTGATGGCAGCACTGCTTGTCGCGCTGAGTGCGATTTACCTAATGGTTGGCGATCTTTTCATTTCCCCTCTGGGCACCTTGTCCACGTTAGAACAAAAACTACTGGTTGATTTACGCTTACCTCGACTATTGGCGGCTATTGCTATCGGGGCAGGGTTAGCCGTATCTGGCGCAAGTTTACAAGTCTTATTGGGTAACGTATTAGCAGAGCCCGGTGTGCTCGGCATTTCTGGTGGTGCAAGCTTGGCGATGGTTATCGTACTGTTCTTCTTGCCGTTTGCTCCTACCCCAGAACTGTTCATGATTGCCGCCGTTTTAGGGTCACTTTGTTTTACCGTGATTCTAGTGAGCATGGTAAAAACCATGCGACTCACCACGGCTAAATTACTGCTAGTGGGTGTCGCGTTAGGCATTCTTTCTGGCGCGATGGTGACATGGGCGTTCTATTTTAGTGATGACTTAAGTCTACGCTTATTGATGTATTGGCTGATGGGCAGCTTAGGTGGCGTCACTTGGTATCAACACTCGCTCACGTTGGTGATGATCCCCGTGATTATTTGGCTGTGCCTGCAAGGTAGTAAGCTAGATAAGTTAATGATTGGCGAAACGCATGCCGCACAGTTAGGCGTAAACGTACCGAGATTGCGCTGGCGTCTAATTTTCGCCGTGTCTATTTTAGTCGGCTGCGCGGTAGCTTTAGGTGGCGTGATCAGCTTTGTTGGCTTGGTTGTGCCACACTTGTTGCGTTTAGCGATTGGTACTGATAACAAATACCTTCTTCCTTTGTCTGCCGTTGCTGGCGCTGCGTTGTTGGTGTTTGCTGATATCTGTGCAAGAACCTTATTAGATTCCGCAGAGCTGCCTTTGGGTGTGATGACCACCAGTATCGGTGCGCCTATCTTCATTTGGATGTTAATTAAAAATCATGATTCAAATTAAGAGCCTGAGCGTCGGCGCTCGTTTATTACCACTATCATTTGAGCTCAAGCAAGGGCAGGTGACTCACGTTATCGGCCCTAATGGCAGCGGTAAAAGTACCTTGCTCGAAGCGGTATCTGGAATTGGTGATGGTTACAAAGGCGATATAAAGATCGACGGGCAGGATTTGTCGGAGCTGTCTTTACAAGATTTATCATTGCATCGCGCTTACTTGTGCCAAAGCGCAAGGCCAGCCTTCAACTTAGAAGTGTTCCAATATCTTGCATTGTCACTGCCAAGCTCCTCACACGGCCTTGATGCTGAAATCAACGCAGCTTTGGAAGAAATCAGCCAGATGCTAGACATTGCAGACAAACTTCATCGCTCAATTCAGACACTGTCTGGTGGTGAATGGCAACGCGTACGTTTGGCGGGAATGTGCCTGCAAATTTGGCCGACACTTAACCCATACGCGAAGCTGCTGATCCTCGACGAACCCGCAGCTCCGTTGGATATTGCTCAAGAAGCCTTGTTGTACAAGTTTATCGAACGAGTGGCTGAGAAGGGCATCGCCGTGATCATGGCTAACCATGATTTGAACAGAACACTAAGACACGCAGACCAAGTGTTGTTGCTCGATAAAGGTGTACTTCAAGCATCAGGCTCAGCTGATCAAGTGCTTACCCCTGAGCAGCTAGAGTCCGTGTTCAACACCGAAGTCAAAAGTATCTCAGTCGACAATCAGACCTATCTGCTGTTTGGTTAACTTAAGCTCATCAATACAAGGCAATCTATATGTTGAGATATATTCAACGACGACGAATCAAGAAAGTAATCAAATCACTTTCTGCAAAGTTGGTGAAAGCGTACGGAAGCAGTGACTTTTTCTCTGTTGGGCAAGTAGAAACGAGTTCATGTGAATTAAGTAAGCGCCAACAACTGGTTGCCTTAGCATTGTTTGCTGATCCACAAGACCTTGCTGCTGAAATTGCTCCAGCCATTCAATTGCTGCGTAATAATGTGTCTAATGACTTCTTCGGTGGTGAGGAATATAACGCGCGTGATGTACTTAATTTGTTGGGCGGTGGCGGTTGGAAGGGCGGTCGTATGGACGATGATATGTCGAATCGATTTGGCATGAATAGCCGCTATTAGTTTAGCTCGTTCAAATTAACGTTTAATGATTTATCCATTTATAAACGTATACGCTCAATAGCTTAACGACTTTACAGCAGTCTCAACAACGTAATAATAATGATGATAAAAAGCACTCAATATCATTATTTATGCGAGCGTTTCACTCCAATTAATTCAATGAAAAAATACCTTCCTAGCGATCTATTTTCTTAGGGAATGCGTAATTTTTGTCGGTAAAAATTGATAATTCGAACCAATATCATCTATCTACAACGCATTTGTTTGAGTTGTGTGATGCTGATTCCTATTAATATAAAACCCGCTGTTATTGATAAAATTGACGTATATATTTTTCGTTGTTCTTTAAGTCGGAAACTATAAACCTTCGAATTACAGTGCTGGTTGGTTAGTAACCAATTGGTTTTGTGTTTAGGGTAAAATAATAGAGAGTGGGAAAGTGACAACAATAAATAATAATATTCTAAAAATAGCAGTGGGTATGGCTATGCTATCGAGTGTGCCGTCAGTGGCAAATGCTCATGGTTGGTCTGAGTTTCCAAGCGCGCGTCAGAACACGTGTTACGAGCAAGGCGGGATTTGGTCGGGTACACCACCTAATGCTGCGTGTGCTCAAGCAAAAGACATTTCGGGTTCATACCCGTTTGTTCAACGTAACGAGTACGCGAAAAATGTCCAAGATTTCAATAATATCAATGCTGTAAAAGCGGCGATTCCTGACGGCACGTTATGTTATGCCAACGATTCGCAAAAACGCGGCATGGGTGCGCCTCATACTGGTTGGACTCGTACCGAGCTAAATACTGGTACGTTTGAATATGTATTCAATGCGACAGCGCCACACAACCCTTCTTTCTGGGAGTTCTACCTAACGAAACCAAACGCGGACCTAAGCAAAGGCCTAGCGTGGGGAGACTTAGATCTTATCCAAGAAGAGGGTAACGTTCCGGTTAATGGCGGCAAGTACCGCATTAATGTCACTATTCCTTCAGACCGTTCTGGCGATGCGATTCTATTCGTTCGTTGGCAACGTGATGATGCTGTGGGCGAAGGCTTCTACAACTGTTCAGACATCACTATCGCGGGTGGCACAACCCCTCCACCAGAGCCTACACCTCAACCTGATCTAGTCCGTGGCGACCTGTTTGTTTCTGACCAGTTTGGTACGCCAGAAATTGGTGATACGGTTAAGTACGACATCATCAACAAGTACGGTGAAGTCGCGCGTAGCTTCGACATCGTTATCGACGCTTCAAACGTTAACGATTGGGCTCGCTTGTTGGCTTCAGAGATTAACGGCTGGCACGAAGAGTTTAAAGATGGCGCGATCTTCATTGGTGATTGGCACGCTGAAATGCAGCACTACATGTACTTCCAAAACGATCCTTCACGTAACTTCTTTAACTCAAAAGATAGCCGTGCTTCTGGTCAGTTAACGCTGATTGATGGTGGCGACGGTGGTGTTGAACCATTAAAAGGCGACATCTACGAGCTAGTGAAGAGTGACAACGTAGTGAATGCTGGCGACAAAGTTGTAATTGCAACAAGCGAAGCGGCGACATTGACTCAAACTCAAGGTACTTCTGTAAGCATTCAAAATAACGGCACGGCTTCTATCGTAGTTGATACCACTGGCATCACTGCAAACGAAACTTTATCGTTTATGGCTAGCTCGATTGAAAGCGACAGTTTTGAAACCTTCACTTTTGAAGTAATTGCTGATGACGGTGGCGTAACACCAGACCCAGACCCTACGCCAGATCCAGGTACGTGGGACTCATCAGCGACTTACCTTGGTGGCGAAGTCGTGACTTACTCGAACCAGTCATGGAAAGCACAATGGTGGGTTCAAGGTGGTACTAACCCTAAAGCGACTTACGAAAATGACAAATGGGGCGTTTGGCGTCCAGCCAACTAATCTTAACTATTGTTAGTTAATTAGCCTTGCAATAATAACCAAGACACCACACTTTTTGACGAGTGTGGTGTCTTTTTTAGCGTCTGCATTTGCGGTTTTGAATGTCATCAGCCTAGAAAAAGTGATTCAGGAACGGAGTCTTAATCACTCAGCACGGCTCTATAACAAGATGAGAGTTATATAGAAAACAAGAGCTATATAACGTTTTGTAATGTGTTGAAGAATTATTCCAGAGTAAGGTTTTGCTTAATCTCATCGTTAAGATACCCCTGATCAAAATCTGGTGTCATGAATTCGACGAAGGAGGAGTCTAGATAGCTGGTTTCTAGATAACTCGGCTCTAGATAATGGGAGTCTAAGTGATCAGCACTTACGTAGGTGGGAATCGCAGAAAACAAAACGATACTGATCGCTGCAGCGATATTAATGGCTTTGTTACGTTGAGAAGTAATTTTCATAGTAGTGCCCTCGAAAGGTGGGCAAATCCATCTGCCTATGAGAATTGAATCTGAGATATTTAGAAGTCGTAAGACAAACCAAGTGTGATGATGCTGTCGTTGTCGATCGGGCCCATCGATTGGCCGTTCAAGTAAAGGTCACCTTCGTTGGTGTTGAAATAGGTGTATTTCACGTAGGGTGTCCAGTCGTCGATGCTTTTAGAGAGAACGACTTCGTGCTCATTGGTACGGTAGTCGCCTTGATGAAAGATTACGTTGTCATCGTTGTGGGTAAACCCGCCATTGGATCCATCACTGTTTTCGTGAGTGTATTGATAAGCTAAATCCCAGCCTGCGAGTGAGTACCCCGCACCGGCGATGAACTTATTGGTGTTGATCGTGGTGTCGCTTACATTCTCGAGTACTTGCCCTGACTGGTTATATCCCAATCCACCGAATACATTGAAGTTGTCGTTCACTTGATAATCGATAATACCTTCGATTAATAACTCTTCACCGTTGTCCCATTTACCGAGTTCACCGTATAGGTTGAACGTGAAGGATTCGCTGATGTGAAAGTCGTGTCCGTAACCCGCGGCTAGCCAACCCTGGTCATCAAAACCTATATAGACTTGTCCATTTTCTGAGGTATCGATTAATGCGCCAGCTTCTGTGGTGTAGACACCGTTATCAGCAGCATTAGAGGCAACGTTTTGTTCGATGTAAACTTGAGTCGAAGTCGCAAACGCTGCGCTGCTGAGTAACGTAAGTGGTAGAGCAATAAGGTTAAGTTTTTTCATGGATTCTCCAGTGTCGTTCTATTGAATTAACTTGCTAGAGAGTATGTGATTAAACTGAATTTATATTAATAGGGTTAACTTTAGTTAAAACCTCAGTTTCATTTATGTTTCCTTAATGCTGATTTGATTGCTTCACGGGTTTTGATGTGCTGTTCGTCTTTAGCGTAGCGGCGGTGATAGAGCATTCGAAACGTGATCGGTCTTAATTTGATGGGGATAGGGTGAACGCGTAAGCCAAGCGCTGGTGCAAGCATTTCTGCAAAAGAGCGAGTAGAAGCGGCGATATAATCTGTCGTGCTTGCCAAAATCAGCATGCTTGAAATTGAGCTGGTTTCAATTCTGACTTTTCTCGGCTCGATATCGCTCTCTGATAAAAACTCGACCGTGTTCATGTTGGCGCGTTTGATCTTGAGCGCAATATGTTCCTCTTGGAAATACTCTTCTTTACTTAGTGTCTCACCAATTCGAGGGTGGTTGATTCGAGTCAGACACACGGGCTCCTCATCGACGATGGTTTCTTCAATCAATGAGTGTTTCTTACTCGAAAGTACATCAATGACGATATCTACTTTTTGTGCAGTAAGCGCATCAAACAGTTCTTCCTCTTCGAGTGGCGCTTCCGTAAAGCTTACGCCTTCAACCTGGCTAACGAAATGAAGCAAGCTCTCTGTGCAATAGACTTTAAGGTCATTCTTTTGCTGCTCAACCGTTCCAATGATGTTCAATGGGTCTTCTATCTTATTAGCGAGTGATACCGCTGCTCCAGTGGGCGCGATACCTCGTCCTTCTCTCACAAATAAAGCCTTGCCCACGACACCTTCGAGTCTCTTAATCGCCGCGCTTACCGCGGGTTGAGAAATATCGAGCTGCTCTGATGCCACGGTGATAGAGCTGTGTTTGTAAACGGCCAAAAATGTCGTCAGTAGATTAAGGTCCAAATTCAGTTCCCTCTATTCTTATTGCCACTCATCCAAATCATGGTGGAGTCGTTATTAACTCATAAATGAAATGGAGGTTTTAAGTAAAGTTTACACTATATATCAAGGTTCTGTTTATTAATAAACTTGTTTGCATCGGAGTGAGGAAGGAACTTCATTCATTTACTAAATACTCAGACCGATAGGTGAAACTATGAGAACTTTCGCAAAATTATCAATCATCTCTACAGCAATGATCATCACGACCACCGCTTTTGCTGCTGACCCAATGATGCAATACAACACCAAGCAAACTAACTCTGATATTCAAAAACTCGAGAAATTTGAATATCACGAGGGTGAAACCCTTGAAGAGTATCTGAGCACTCAACCTAAGGGGAACTTGTATTCTTCAGAAGAAGAAGTGCTTTCTGTGTTAATGGGCGGTGTAAACAATGGTGACTATCGCAAAGAAACCAATTCAGGTTGGAAAGAAGGCCTGATGTTTGAGGGCATTGCACCTTATGGGGATCACATGGTGTCGGGCGCCAACTGGTTCCCACGCACTGAAGAAGTCCAACCGGATGAAATGCGTGTCACGTTCATGGGGACATCACCAATGATTCGCCCGGGGCAGGCAAACACCTCGATATACGTCGAATTGGGTAACGGCTCTAACTTTGTCTTTGATTTAGGTGAAGGATCAATTGCGAACTACGTAGCGGCGGGTGTCGCGATGAATGAACTCGACCATATCTTCATTACTCACTTACACGTAGATCACTACGGATCATTACCTTACCTGTATCAATTTGGTGGTTGGAATGGTCGCTGGGAAAAGCCGCTTAACATTTATGGCCCGAGTGGTGCGACTCCAGAATATGGCACTCGTCATATGATTGAAGGCATGCAGCAAATGTTGAACTGGCACACCGATGCATTTGATGTGTTTCCATCAGGCAACGACATAGTGGTACACGAGTTTGATTTCCGCGACGACGGTGGCGTTATCTATGACCAAGACAATGTGGAAGTGATTCACTGGCGACGCAGTCACGCAAAAGATGGCGCGTCTGGTTACCGCTTGAATTGGACTCAAGATGACGGCCGAGTGCTTTCATTTGTTTGGACAGGAGACGGTCGCCCAACAGAGTTGGATTTGAAATACGCAAAAGGCGCAGACTTGTTCATTACTGAACTGCAAACCGAAACGTTTGGTGTGTCTTCGATTATTCAAGGTGTGCCGCCATTCTTAGCACGTTACACCGTTGATACTCACCATACACCAGCGTACGCGGCGGGTTATGTGGCGAATGAAGTACAACCGCGCTTGTTCATGACAACGCACATGACATTCGACCCATATCTCAATGAGGAAACCGTTGCAGAGGTTCGACACCATTGGCAAGGGCCTTACCACTTCGGTGCGCCAGATGGCATTGTCGTTAACATGACTAAAGATAATGCGTGGGTTCGTGAAGGTATTTTACCTGATTTCCCGAATGCGCGAGCGCCACAATTTGATATGGCCGATGGGTCTGACTTTAGAATCCCGCTGCCGAAAAACAGCCGTGAAGACATACAAGAACAAGAGATTCGTGATTTAGAGTTGGATCCAAAACTGTACTACCCAGAAGGCTACCACCCAGAGCTGTTGACTGAGTGGCCAGTCGACCGTGACATCGTGATCCCAGCTGAACAAGTACCAGAAGCAATGAAGCAAGGTATGAACACCAAGCAAGAATACATGGATAGAGTGCGTGCTCACCACAACCTTGAGCGCAAGTCGGTAAGTCGTCCAACTGAGCCTGGTGAAGGAGCAGGAACCGACAACAAATAGGGTATTTGCAGTGAGGGCTGATATTGCCCTCACATCCTAAAAAGTTAGGTAAATAAACCCATTCTCTTACTCAATCATAAAAACTATTGCTTACAACATCTTTGCTTAGAATATCTGGAGTTCATTATGAAAAAATCAATTTTAGCGGTCGTCATTCTATCTTTAGTGTCAGCGTCTGTTTTCGCTAACGGACAATCCAATGCTCACAACTATCAACCTGGTGCGACGAATAACTCAGAACGTTTAGCGGATATTGATCCTAACTACGAACTGACCTTACCTTCAGAAAAAGAAGGCTACACCATGTATGACAACCAATCCATGTCAGATGGTGGGACCTACACAACGTATGTCAAACCGAATCCTTCCGATGCAATGCATGTCGCCGATGAAGGCTCGCTAAAAATAACGCATGGAGAAGGTGGTGTCATTATGACGGAATACACCACAAAGAATGGGCAACACACGTTTTCAGTGATGTGCGGCTACACTTCGGGTCCATCATACTGGGCTGACGGAAAACCAGCGAAGGTATGTGAAGAGGCGCAAGCACTAGCGGTTGCATTGGAAGCAAAAGGTGAATGGGAGGTGAAGCCAATGACTTACACCATCGCACCAGCAAGAATCGTAGTTGATAAGTGATTTTTGTCTATAGAACGCTCGTTATATCGAGCCTCGTTATCCAATCATATTGATTATTTGTAGTGAGACAGAGGGGTACTCAGGCTGAAATGGTCTTGAAGTTCCCCTTAACTTAGCTCATCTCACAAGAAGCTAAGTCAGCCAACTAATCAAATTTGTATTCGAAAATACAGAAGGTCTATCCCATGAAAAATACCATTAAGCTACTGGCTATCGCATGTGTTTTACTTACTCCAATGCTTGTCGCCGCTGCCGAACATAATCATAGTCACAATCATTTTAACCCTGAATTAGAGAAACTTGGCGACGATATTATTGGTCTAACCGTGTGTTACAAAAATGGTCATCTATCAGATGAGAATCAAGAGCCTGCGTTTATGAACCTTATCAACCACGCCAATGTAGAAGGTGAGGAGCTGGGGATGTTCTACATGGACAAATTGGGCCCTAAAGCCGAGCAAATCATGAGTGATGATGAGGCTCGACGTTTATGGACCGAAGAATATTGTGCTGATTTAACTGATACCTATTTGGACTCACACAAGTTAGCTCAAAGAGCAAATGAACACAAAGGTTATTCCCACGGACACGATCATGGTCATCACCATAATCATGACCACCATGGACATGGCGATTTAACGCCGGAGGTACTTGAGCAAGATATTGAGAGAGGGCGTTTACTCAGTATCAATTAAGCCCAATAAGATAAGTTCATCTAACCTATTGTTAAATATTCACTATTTGATAGTGTGTCTAGGTGCACATTAAGGATGTGTTTCATATTTAGCGATGAAAATAGTAGGAGTTGCGATGAGTATTATAGTGAGACGGTCTGAACCGTCAGATGCAAAGGGAATAAAAGAAGTTTACGAATGCACTAATGCTTATACCGGTACGCTGCAACTCCCAAATCCATCTCTGGAAAGCTGGCAAAAACGAATCTCTAATATGCCTGATAACGTGTACTCGTATGTCGCGATGATCGACGATGAGATTGTTGGCAACTTGGGAATGGAAGTGTGCGTGAATCCAAGAAGACGACATGTGGCTTCATTTGGTATGGGTGTTAAAGACGATGTGCTAGGCAAAGGTGTGGGTAGTCAGCTGCTCGCGACCGCGATCGACTTGTGTGATAACTGGATTAACATCAAGCGAATGGAGTTAACGGTATACACCGATAATGAAAGAGCGATCAGCCTGTATAAGAAGTTCGGTTTCGTGATTGAAGGAGAGTCCGCAGGGTTCGCTTTCAGAAATGGCGAATATGTGGCGGCTTATCATATGGCTCGACTGGTATAGCATTTAGCTACGATTAACACAGTTAGAATTAACTGACAGATAATAAAACGCCACGTTATTTAAACGTGGCGTTTGCTATTTTGGTGCGCTGGTGCTTTAAAGAGCTACAGCCATAACCTTAGTTCAGTCGTAAACTTAGTTAAGCCGTTAGTGGCTCAAGGTTCGCAGGACGGTAGTGTACAGATTTTAGTACTTTACCTTGGCGAACTGTCTTGCCTTCCGATACGAAATCTTCCGCACACTTAGCGATGATGTATTCGCCTTTTTGAACCGCCATCAGCTTGATGTTCTGCTCAGCATAGAAAGCTTCTGTTTCAGCATATTCAGTTTCGTTGCGACATACTTTGCTCATGTTGCTTGAGTGTACTTCGTCCCAGCAAGGTAAGAAGTCAATTGAGCGGTTTTTAGAAACATTCAACAGTAGGTCGATCAGGTAGCTGATTGCTAGGTTGTCTTCAACCTTAGCCTGGCCAAGGTGAACCAGACGTCCCATCAAAACATAAACGCTGTCTACGATAGCGTCCGCTTGTTCGATTTTAGAGTCAGCTTCTGCAAGTTCTGTTAGTTCTTCGATCGCTAGAGAGGTATGTAGCGTATCGCCTTTTTCGTCCATTGTTTCAGGAGCAGCAACAGGCAGATCAAAAGTACTGCGGAACTCTTCAATGTCGCGGTAAAGGTGATCGTAGATTTCTTGGCTTAGTTGAGAAAGGTTCATTTTCCTATCCATTCTGTTTCGTTAATGGATTATTTTACCAAAGCTAGGAATAGGGTGCTAACGCAAAGTCGAAGAAGTCGACTTTTATTCATTGGACCAATGAGGTATTTTGCATACAAACCAATTGATTATTATGTTTTTTTACACTTTACTCTTCTTAATATACCAAATATTAATGTTGCCATTAACTTCGGCTGCAGTGGGATCCCAGTTATGAACCAAGCCAGTGAAAGCGAAATTGTTATACGTCGCTTGTATCAAATCACCAATGATTACCGGAAGGGCTTCGATATTCAGATCGCTCAGCTGCTTATCATGGGGCTTGAACGCTTCAACCTTGATATCGGTATTTTATCTAAAGTCGAGGGTAATTCTTATTTAGTCGAGCACTGTGTTACGCCAGAAGGGGTTGAACTCAATAGCGGTGACACCTTCGATTATCGTTCAACCTATTGCGAAATTACCTGTAAATCGATTGGTCCTATCTGCATTGAGCATTGTGGCAAACACGATAAGTATGCGACGCATCCCGCTTACCAGTCTTTTGGTTTAGAGTCTTATATTGGCATCCCGATTTTCGTTAATGATGAGCTTTATGGCACTTTAAACTTCTCAAGCCCAGCCCCCTATCATCGCGAGTTCAAAGAGTTCGATGTCGACGTGATGAGACTAATGGCATCATGGATTGAAGTGGAGCTGGTTAGAAGACAGCAAGAACGAAAACTCAAAGAGCTGAATGAGAAGTTAGAGTACCAAGCTCTGTATGATCCTTTGACCCATTTGCCAAATAGACGTTGCTTGTTCAAAACATTGAATGCAGAAGTGGAGCAGTTAAAAGGATCTTTAGGAAAGGGAACCTTGGCCGTTGTCGATATCGACTTCTTTAAACAGGTCAACGACACCTACGGCCACCAAATGGGTGATGTTGTCTTAAAGAAAGTGGCGAACGTGCTGAGCAATAACACTCAAGAGGGTGAGTTTGTGGCGCGTTTTGGTGGTGAAGAGTTCATTCTTTGGTATCCAAATAAAACACCAAGTTGTGTTGAAGATAAGTTCATGACTCTTTTGCAAGAGATGAAGAAAATCACACTGGATAGAAAGCCTGTCACTATATCAATCGGTGCGTGTCATTTTGAGTTGAGTACCGGGGATACCAAAGGGGAAAGGATGTCGGCACTCGACTCTTTGATCAAAGTGGCTGACGAGTGTTTATATATCGCCAAACAAAATGGACGAGATCAGTTTGTATCTCGTCCATATCATCAAGAACGCGCAAGTTCGTAAATACAGAAAACGTATTGCATTTTCCGATTCGGAATAGCTTAACTGAACAGGTAAGGGAACAGTTTACGACGCTCTTCTGGCGTTAAAGACTCAACTCTTGCGATGTTGGTGTCTGGGATCGCTTCAGGGTTAGGGTAGTGCTTCAGTACCTTTTCCATGCTTGCTTCACGAATCAAATGGTAAACAGGGTATGGAGAGCGATTCGTTAGGTTTTCATCGTCTTCTGGATCCGCACCACCAAAGCAATAGTCAGGATGGAACGTTGCCACTTGGTAAACGCCTTCCCAGTCTTGCTGTTTGATCAACGCTTCAACCCAATCAATGAACATGTTGTAGTCGAAGAAGTCTTGCAGCATGTTAGGAACCACCACTAAAGTCGTCTCTAATTCAGCGACTGGCGTGTTATCTAACTCTACGAAATGCGTCATGATGTCTTGCAACAACGCTTCTTCCGTATTTGCTTCACTCACAAAGATCTTAATCTGTTTATTACGTTGTGGCTTGGCTGCGAATGGACACAGGTTTAGGCCAATAACGACATCGTCTAACCACTGTTTTACTTGGTCGTGGATGGTTTGAAGATCTGTGCTTTGAGTGTTCGACATAACAGGTTCCGAAATGAAATTTTGCGTAGGATATCAGAACGGACGTCAATCAAAAGCAATAATTGAGTTACAACCTTAGTCGTACTTATGCTTGTGCAAGTTTAGACGCCGATACTTGTAGCTGTTTCAACTGGTAGACCCAAGCAAATATCGCGACATAGAAGATTGAACCGCCCGCAATCACGCCATTCCAACCGAACAGCTGCCAACAATATAAGAGTAAGAAACCACCTAAGCTCCCGCCAATGTAGTAGTGAACTAAGTAAAGTGCCGTTGCTGTCGCTTTGGCGCTCGGTGCTTTTTGACTTACCCAAGAGTAGGCAAGGGTATGGGCGAAGAACGCGCCGCCACTAATCAATAACAAGCCTGCTAGCATGAACGGAACTTTGTCGACTGCAGAAATTAGCATTCCGATTAAGCTAATACACACGCCCATCAATATTCCGCTTAACGGGTCAAAGCGAAGTGTCCATTTGTTGGAGAGCTTAGAGCTTACCGTACCGGCCAAGTAACAGAGGAATATCAGTGAAGCTAAACCAACGGGTACCGAGTGAGGTTCGGATACTAGCCTAAAGCCCATTACAGAGTACAGGTTAACAAACAGCGCGAAGTTAGCACCACCAATCAACATGGCAAGCCACAAGGTACGGTTTCTTAAGTGCATTACAACGGAGCGGTTGTGATGAAAGAACAGCCCTTTTTGAGGTTTGAAGTTCTGTTGGTCAGGTAGGCGATAGGCAATAAAGAGTGCACCAAGCAATGAACCGACAACGAAAAACAGTACAGTTGCATGCCAATCGAAATAGTCTGTAATTAAGCCGCCTAATACACGTCCGAAGATTCCACCCAATGAGTTGGCCGCAATATAACCTCCAATCGCGACAGCAAAGGCTTTGGGTGTTAACTCCTCAACCATATAGGCAACCGCCACACCAGCAAACGCCGCCACAGCGATGCCCATAAATGCGCGGGCAATCACGAGTTGCAACAAGGTAGTCGTGAACACCATGCTTAACCCTATTAATGGGATAGCGAACAGACTGAACAGAATAATGGGTTTACGACCAAAGGTTTCAGAGGCAATTGCCCAAGGTACCAAGCTAATCGAAAGGCCGAGTGTTGTAGCAGCAAATAACCAGTTGATCTGAGTTTCAGATACTTGGAAGTGCTCCGCCATGTGCGGCAAGATAGGCTGAAAGAGGTAAAGGTTACAGAAAATGATAAATGAACCAATCGCCAATGATTGAGTGATACGTTTGTATTGAGGACTGCCTTTATCAAACATTTACGTTGTGCCTGCGCGAGTTAGTAAGCTATTTGTGAACAAGTTATCAGTACAGATGTGATTAAAGAAATATATTAAAAATATCACCTCTATATATTAAATATATCGCCATGCTTGAATCAAAACCACTTCGACATTTTCTGGCTGTTGCTCAGTTTGGTAACTTCACCCAGGCGGCCAAAGCGCTGCATATCGCACAGCCTGCATTGAGTATCTCCATTAAAAAACTAGAACAGACACTAGAGTTGATTCTATTTCGTCGAGGCGATAAATCCGTCACTTTAACGGAGGAGGGCAAAGTACTGTTTGAGCATGCAAAGCGAATCGCCCAGCAGTTTGATGATGCTCAGCTCGCGATGAATGAACTAAAGGGGCTAGAAAAAGGCGAGGTTCGATTAGGCGCTCCAAGTATGATGGGCAGTTACTTTTTCCCCCAAGTAGTGATGGCATTTAAAAGCCAATACCCAAACCTAAAGTTGACCTTGATTGATGCTGGCACCGCATCGATTCGTGAAATGCTGTTAAACGGCGAACTCGATATTGGCGTAATTAATCATGAGAACGTTCCAGATGATTTGGAAACGGATCATCTGTTAAGCTCAGAAATGTTAGCTGTAGTTGGCAAAGATCACCCACTGGCAACGCAACCATCCATCACCTTTGAAGAATTTTTTGCTCAAGAGCTGATCATGTTCAAATCGGGCTACTTCCACCGCGATTTTATCGATGCGACTTGTAAGAAGTACAATCTCGATATGACCATTGCGTTCGAAACCAATTTATTGCCAATGATTCTTTCTATCGTGAAGCGAGAGTTTGCCATCACCGCGTTGCTTAGCTTGGTGACAGAATACGAGGAAGATGTCGTAGGCGTGCCATTTAAAGACCCTGTGAAACTGAACCTATCTTTGGCGTGGAGAAAGGAAGGGTATCTGTCAAAAGCAGACCGAACCTTTATTGATTTCGTTAAGCGGTATGTGTGATTTAGTAAGATTTAAATAAACAAAGCCCGAACATCCTAGATTGGATATTCGGGCTTTGTTGTATAGAAGTATGACTGGCTCAGAGCACGTTAGGTGTTCTTTGAGTTATACATCTTATCGAAGTTTTTCTGATTCCAGCCGACCATCACTTGATCGCCGATTTTAAGCACGGGGATAGAACGAGCACCCATTGCTTGCAATTCTTTACGGCCACGCTGCATCTTTGCATTCGTCAGGCGGTAAACAATTTTCTTAGAGTCTAAATACCTTTGGGCATCTTTACAGTGCGGGCATTTGTCTGCGACGTACAATACAACACGTTTCATTTTTTCATTCTCTTGGTGAATCTCGCTAAAGTGTAACGAATCCTAGGTGATTAGAAAAGTGTGATCAGTTACACTATGCGGCTCAATTTTCAAGACCACAACGTATTGTCGTGGTGTAACTTGTACGGTCTTTCAGCATGCATCCTTCTTTACGCTATATTCAAGGCTATCCTAAGCACATTCTTGATCCTGTTACTCAACTTGTAGAGTCGGGTAAATTGGTGCCTTGGTTTGAAGCTCGCTACCCAAAGAATCATGAAATAAAAAGCGAGAAAGCCCTGTTTGACTATGCGATTGAGATAAAAAATCGCTACATGAAAAAAACACCACCGATCAGCAAAGTGATTTACGACGGCAAGATACACCTAATCAATAATGCGTTAGGTCTGCATTCTTACGTTGCTAAGAATCACGGTGGAAAGATCAAATCAAAGAATGAAATTCGTATCGCCAGTGTTTTTAAAAATGCACCAGAACCTTTGCTAAGAATGCTGGTGGTACACGAACTGGCGCATATCAAAGAGAAAGAGCACGACAAAGCCTTTTACCAACTATGCTGTCACATGGAACCGGAATATCATCAACTTGAGTTGGATGCCCGTTTATTCATGATGTATTTAGATTTAAAGAAGTAGCCCAATGAGCCAATCACAAAATAGAACGACGCTAAGCCTGTCGAAAAACAGCACTTCATCAGCAAAAACAAAAGACAACCAAGCTGATGTTAAGCCAAGTACAGCTAAGCCAAGCAGCGACAAGCGTATTTCTACAAAGAACACATCTGATAAAAGCCGCAAGAATAGTGCACCTAAAGGCGCGGGCAATAACAAAGCAAAGCGACCTTTTGCAAAAGATAGCAGAGGTAAACCGGGTGCCAATAAAGGATCATCGAATAAGGGTTCTTTCAATAAAACGGCTTTTAACAAGAACGCAGCTCAGAAAAGACGCTCGGCTGAAAAACCTCAAGGTGGATTACACCCAAGAAACCAGCACACTGGCCGCTATAACTTCGAGTTACTAGTTGCAGCCTTGCCTGAGCTAAAAGAGCATCTGATCAAGAATCCGGTTGGCGAAGACACCATTAATTTCTCTGATCCATTGGCCGTTAAGCTACTCAACAAAGCTTTGTTGGCGCATCACTATGGCGTTAAACATTGGGATATTCCTGCTGGTTACTTGTGCCCGCCAATTCCTGGTCGTGCAGACTACATTCACAGAGTGGCCGACATCCTTAATAGCGATGGCCAAGGTGAACCCTATAACCACGCGTCTGTGAAAGCATTAGATATTGGTGTCGGTGCAAACTGTATCTACCCAATCATTGGTGCGACAGAGTATAAGTGGCGTTGTACAGGGACAGATGTTGATTCAGTCTCCATCAAAACAGCGAACTTCATTGCGGAAAGCAACCCTAATCTAAAAGGTAAGATCCGCGCTCGCCTACAAGCTGACTCTGAATCTATCTTTAAGGGCGTGATTAAGGATAATGAACGTTACGATGTCACTATTTGTAACCCGCCATTCCACAGCTCTCTTGAAGAGGCTGAAAAGGGGTCACAACGTAAACTGGATAATCTAGCGGCGAACCGTGCTAAGAAAGCCGGTCAGTCGTTCAAGCCAGAAATGAATAAGAAGCCAGTTAAGTTAGATAAATCAACTAAGCAAGCTAAACCAACCTTAAACTTTGGTGGTCAAAAAGCCGAGCTTTGGTGCCCAGGTGGTGAAGCCGCTTTCATTATGAAGATGGCGAGAGAGAGTCAACTTTTTGCTACTCAAGTTTTGTGGTTTACGACATTGATTTCTAAGAAAGATAACGTCGATATGGTTCGTTCAGAGCTTGGCAAGCTTAGAGCTAAACAAGTGAAAGTCGTCGAGATGTCACAAGGCCAGAAGGTAAGTCGCTTTATCGCATGGACCTTTATGGACGATGAGCAAAGACAAGAGTGGATCGCGCTAAAATAGCGGCTGCACTTAGTTAAGATATTAAGTTGAAATTACGTAGGGGCTTGTTGTTAACGCAACAAGCCCGTTTTTTTGTGTTTTTCATATGCGCTAAGCAGAAAGTAACTCATCTAACTTACTCTGATATTTCTGCTCTAGAGCTTTGTTACCTGCTTTGTTTTCGAGATCGACCAAGATTTTAAGCGATGGAATTTGATAGCCATAACGCTGGTGGAATTTGAATAAACGGATTCGAGCGTCATTGTAATCGGCGTCACTCACTTCAATTTTTGATAACTGTAGTATCGATTTTACGCGGTTTGGATCGTGGTCAATCGCTCTGCTGAAGTAGTACTTCGCTTGGTCGGTATTGCCAGCCTTAAATGCGCAAAACGCGGCGTTTTCATAACTTGCAGACACCAAGTAGTAGTAGGGTTGGTCGATGGCGCGATTGAAGTAATTATCGGCTTGTTCGTATTCGCCCTGTTTACACAAGAAGGTACCGTAGTTGTTCAATACATTGCCATTTCTTGAATCAAGACTGAGTGCTTTGCGGTAAGTGCTTCTCGCTTCATCTACTTCACCCACTTGTTCGTAGTAATGCGCCATTGAAAGCCGAGCACGGTAGTAGCTAGGTGCGTGTTTAATCGCGAGCTCAAGGTTTTCACGCGCTCTCACCATATTGCCTTGTCCCATATAGCCCAAACCTAATTCGATTCGAGATTCAGACATCGCGATAGGATCACTTTCAATCTTTGGCGGTCCTTCAGTGACAGAGACACAACCGGCCAAGGAAAGCGAGGCAAGTAGTACCACACTTGATAACGAAAGAGGGCGGGACAACGAAATCGGATTTGAAAATGATGGCTTGGCAGGCATGTGAAGCTCCTTATGAACACCAACCCATCATATGAAATCAAACCCATTGAAGTCGTAAATCTATCATGGAATGCGACCCACACACCATAAAAAAACCGCGTCCAATTCGTCGTTTTATCAACAACATACTGAACACGGTTTATGTGTTTGTGAATCGGAAGAAAGAACTTAATCGTCTTTGGTAAAGTTGTCTTCGCTGAAATGATCCAGATCGTAAGGCGTTTGTTGGTAAACGCAGTAGTTTAGCCAGTTTGAGAACAACAAGTGTCCGTGGCTGCGCCAGCTTGCAACCGGTTTGTTGTCTGGATTGTTATTCGGGTAGTAGTTGATTGGTATCACAGGCTCCATGCCTTCACCCAAATCTCGAATGTACTCATTGTGAAGTGTGTGAGAGTCGTACTCAGGGTGACCCGTTACAAACACGTTTCGCTTATCTTTGGTTGCTGCTAGGTATACGCCTGCAACATCAGAAGTTGCAAGAACATCAAGGTCAGTATGTTCCGCTAAGTACTCTTGAGAGAAGTCCGCATAGCGAGAGTGCGGAGCCAAGAATGTATCGTCGAAGCCACGTAAAATAGGGTGGTATGGGTTATGTATCTCGTGGTTGTAAACACCAGACAGCTTCTCTTTACGAGTGCGTTTTGGCAAATCATAGAGTAATTTCAAACCAGCCTGAGCTGCCCAACACACGTATAGCGTTGAAGTAACGTGCTTGTTTGCCCATTCCATGATGGTTTTCAGGTGATCCCAGTAGATCACATCTTCAAATTGAACCAAGCCAAGCGGCGCACCAGTGATGATCAATCCATCAAAGTTTCTTTCTTTGACCATTTCAAATTGGCGGTAGAAGTTATCAAGGTGTTCAGTCGGTGTGTTTTTACTTGGTCGGTCATCAATGCGCAGCAGCTCTACATCCACTTGCAATGGGCTGTTCGATAGTAGGCGTAAAAATTGAGTTTCAGTTTCAATCTTCTTCGGCATTAGGTTGAGGATCAAGACTCGAAGTGGACGAATTTCCTGTGTCGATGCTCTTGATAACGGCATAACGAAGATGTTTTCTTCACGAAGAACATCGGATGCTGGCAATTGGTCTGGAATGCGAATAGGCACAGCTTTCTCCCTAAGCTAGATATGTAGACGTCTATACATCTAAATCTATAGTAGTTTGATACGCTTGTCGATATGCAAAATGGATAGATGTAAATTATTTGTGTTTTCTATCAGAAGCAATCCACGCGCTTCGAGGGGAGTCTCATTGTATTCAGTGATTGTCTGAGTCGTGTGTAAGTACTTGGTTTTCGTATGCTGAGCAGAGGCAGTTATCAGAGCAACTCGTTACTATTTACGATAAACTCATGTTTTCGAATTAGCCTGTAAAGTGACAGATGAAGTTAATACTCATTCGAGGGTTGCCCGGCTCTGGCAAATCAACAAAAGCAAAAACCTACGATGCATTGCATGTCGAAGCCGATATGTATTATGTGAATGAGCAAGGTGAGTACCATTTTGATCCTAGGCAGCTGCAACAAGCTCATGAGTGGTGTCAAAACACAGCTGAAAACGGCTTAAAGCAAGGGTTTGATGTGGTTGTTTCGAATACCTTTATTAAGCATTGGGAAATGAAAGCCTACCGCCAACTTGCACTCAAATATAAAGCAGAATTAATTATCGAAGTGTGCCGAGAGCAATATGGCACTATTCACGACATTGAACCTTCAGTAATTAAGCGTATGGCGAAAGACTGGCAAGAATAGCCTCGTTCTTCTTCTGCTTGCGTGGCTGAATGGCAAATAGAATTAAATTAATAGAACAACTTCAAGGTAACGATTGAAATGGCAAAGCGCTCTGTTGTGGTCGACATGACTTCTTATGGTATCTATTCCACATGGGATTCCAAATCTAAAGATCTTCCAAAAATCCAAAAGTTCACCACTACCGTTGATGCCGAAATCGATGTGGAATTTGGCTATATCTTGAATATCAAGAAAGCCAAAGGCGAAAAGATTCGTTACTGCATTTATCACCCAAACATCACCACAGACAAAGGTGAAGTGCTCGAACCGTTCGATGGTGAAGAGTATGTCGGCAACAATGACTGGGATTTCTACTTAGGTGACACTATCTGGGCACCTGTCTCGAACAAGTTAGGTAAATGGCGCATGACGGTTGAGCTAAAAGGCAACATTATTGCTGATAAGACATTCGACCTCGTAGCAAAAGACGAAGGCCAATTCTGGAAGCGTAGAGGGTTTTAGATTCGACCTTCTATGTTCACCTAAATAGCAAAAAGCCGAGCATCGTGTTGATGTCTCGGCTTTTTTCATTGTGCTAGATAGAAGTGACTACCCAACTAATGGATTCGATTATTGCGTTACGTAAGCCACAACAAACTCAGTGATTGCGACCATGTCTTTCACTGCAATGTACTCTTCAGTGGTGTGAACTTTCGCCATACCAGTAGAAAGGTTAACTGTAGTCAGGCCTTTTGCGTTGAAGTTGTTTGCATCGCTACCGCCGCCAGTGCGTTTAGTGTTCGCTGTGACGCCAAGCTTCTCAAACGCCGATTTGATAGAAAGAATGTGCGGATGATCGTCTGCAATAACGAATGCATCGTAAGCACGAGTTGATTCGATTTCTACTTCAGCGCCGAACTGCTTAGCACTTTCTTGGAATGTAGAGATCATATGTTCAACTTGAGCCGTTAGCTTTTCGCCGTTTAGAGAACGTGCTTCAGCCACGACTTTAAGCTCTGGCATTACGATGTTAGTTGCTTGACCACCTTCAACAATACCAACGTTTGCTGTCGTTTCTTCATCGATACGAAGTAGGTTCATCTTAGTGATAGCGTCTGCAGCAACTTGAATTGCGCTGATGCCTTCTTCTGGTGCTAAACCAGCGTGAGCAGGGCGACCTTTGATTTTAGCAACAATCTTCTGCTGGCCAGGCGCTGCGTTTACGATAGTGCCAATTGGACCGCCTGTATCAAGTACGATTGCGTGCTCAGATTGAATGTAAGACATATCGAAGTTCAAAGAGCCGAACAGACCGCCTTCTTCGAATACAGTAAATGCAATCTCGATAGTTTTGTGCTCTTGTCCTTCAGCTTTAATGCAACGAACCGCTTCCATGATAGCTGCGATACCAGACTTGTCGTCACCACCTAGAATTGTGTTGCCTTTTGAACGGATGATACCGTCTTCGATGATTGGCTCAATGCCGATGCCTGGCGTTACTGTGTCCATGTGGCAGCTGAACACTGTGCTACCTGGAAGAGTGCCATCTAGACGAGCGTAGATGTTGAAACCATTAGACACTTCTTCAGGAACCGCCAGTTTGTGAACTTCAAAACCTAGTTCACCGAGTTGCTCAGCCAAAGCTTCAGCAATCGCTTTTTCGTTACGAGATTCACTATCAATTTTCACTAGATCGCAGAAATGTTCTACAAGACGTTGTTCATTAATTTGGGTCATTGTTAATTCTCATTATGCTTCCGCTTGTTCAAAAAGAAGCCGCGGAGGTAGGAACAGGAAAATCACTATAACGCCAATGAGGTAGATGATTGTCTGAGTTAAATCAAGAAAGTTGCCTGATTATTCTAATTAATGAGAAAAACCCAATTCAGATCCACCAGTGCACAGGATTTTAATCTGTATATCTGTCGGGTATAATGTTTGACCGCTCTTAAATAAACGTCAATAAAATTGGAATTCAATCAATAATGGCCCTGATAAATGAATAGAAACAATGTGTTAGGTTCATTCCTTTTCGTGGTGCTGATGAGTATTGTGCTGGGGCTGTATTTGCTCTATCCAACTTATGACGACGATTTAAAGCATATTCGCCCTGAAAACCCGAGTGTTTATAGTCCAGAGAAAGAGTTATCACTCTCTCAATATGGATCTGCGTTGATCGATATTCTCGATGTATCTCGCGGTGACCCTAATTTAGCTTCCCAACAACTTGAGGCTCTCCAAGCCAAGTTCCCAGACCAAGATAAAGCCATCTATCGTGCTTACGAATTGATGATTTTGTCCAACCTCGCGCAACATAAGTTGGATACCGAAGCGGTTTCCGAATACGTCAGGCAGATTAAAGCACTCGCACAACACGAACATATGGGTTGGTTAAAGGCCCAATCTCTCGTTGAATTAGCGATCGAATACATCAGTAAGGGTGAGCTAGCGGAATCTGAAATCCAAATCAGAGCTGCGATAGATATCGCAGAATCGCTCCACTATGAAGAGTTGTTGATTAAGGCCTATAACACGGCTGGTGTCATCAATAACATCCGCAATGACTTTCCTGAAGCTCAATACTTTTTCCATAAAGGTTTAGACCTTGGTAAGAAGTACCCTCATCACATCTACAACAGCAAGTTAGTGTCAAATATGGCACTGCTTTATATCTATTTGGAAGACTGGCCTAAAGCGCTCAAGCTGATTAAAAGAGCCAAAAAGCTCTATTACAAGAGTGGACTACTCGAAGCGTCTACCATCGGCGTGCTGCATGTGAATGAGTCTTTTGCTTATCTGCGCAGTGGTGATTTAGTCAAAGGCCGAGAAGCATATCAAAGTGCGGCTAAGCTAAATGGCGATAACGTGAGTGAACGATACAAAATCATCCTATTAAAAGCAGAGAGTGATGTGTTGTTGGCGGAAAAGAACTTTGAGTCAGCACGACAAGTCGCAAACTTGTGTCTTAGATACCCAGGCGTGGACAAATACACACTTCAATTGGGGCAGTGTTACCTAAATAGAGCCTTAGCGAACATTGGTTTGAACCGAGATAATTTTGTTTTTGCTGATCTAAAGCGATCGTCTGCAATGTTCGATGTTGTGGGGACTCGCAGCTGGAAGGTCCTCGGCTTAAGAACACTTGCTGAATACTATGATTCAAGAGGCGACAGCGAGAACGCACTTCGCTACTTCAAGCTCTATTACAAGGGTAATAAAGCGCTGCTATTTGATAAGCGCCAGAGTGATATCTTTTTACTCGAGCAAGATTTCGCTACGGCATCATTAGCTCAAGAAAACGAACTGCTTAACGCAGAAAAAGAGTTGGGTGAGCTGACATTAGATAAGCAGCAATTACGGAATCGAATCGTCGTCGCTTTGGGTATCATGGTGATGATAAGCGCCACGTTACTATTGATAAGGTTACGCTCGATCCAGAAGACCAACAAAGAACTACTTAAGCAATCAACAAGATGCGAACTGACAGGCTTATACAATAGGCGTTACTTAGAGCAACGGTTAACTCAGCCGATGCCACATCATTTGTCGTCGTTTGGGTATACGCTCGCTATTCTAGATTTAGACCGCTTCAAACAAGTTAATGACACTTATGGCCATGATATTGGTGACCAAGTGCTGGTGGAAGTCGCTAAGCGTTTAGAGAAAATCTTATCAACAAACGATGTAGTGGCAAGATGGGGTGGGGAAGAGTTTGTTTTGTTGCTGGCTGGGAATCAAGATCCTAATAAAGAGCTTAAGCTTATAAGGCAAGCGATCGCTGACCGAGCGATTGAAACGCATTCTGGCCCATTAGAATTAACCACATCGATTGGTGCGACGACTCATCTAACGGAGCAACAGTTGAATAGCCGTACCTATAAGAAACACTTGAAATCGGCAGACGATGCTTTGTATCAAGCTAAGCAGTCAGGGCGCAATAAAGTCGTTATCATTTGAGTTCCTAAACTTAGTTAATCCCCTGCAATCAAGAAACCTGAACTTCAATAACTAAGCGAATAAGAGTGCTTATCTGAACTAATACGGCTATTTACTCTTATTCGCTTAATTCATACTGTGATTTGGCTTGGTGGGTTACTTAGCGACACCTTGAAGCATTTCAACCAATTCGCCTTCTGTCGCTGGTTCGCTAGCGAGTTCAATCACAGCCGAAGCTCCTCCCTTTAACATGTAGGCTTGGGTTCCGCAGTGGTCATAGTGGAACCATTTACCATCTACACATACGTCGGTATAACATCTTGGGTCTTGTTTAAGTTCCATATCAATTTCCTTATTAACATTTGCCTAACGTTTTTCAGACTAGTTGATCACAAATCTAGGTAAATTGATCTAAATCAATCTAGAGTGTAATTGATGATTTAATTATCAAAATAAGAGAGGTGTGTCTAGCGAAGGAGCGACCTCTCGTTGGGCACTGCGCTCAAAGGTCGTGATTCTGGTTGGCGACTCTCGCTCTTTTGCTTGCCAGGTGATGCTTTTCTACATACGCTAGCTACTCTCTTAATCCCTATACAGACTTGATTGTGTTGGAAAATGACTAATATCTTTATCGTTGTAATTGTTCTGGTTGTGTTCTTTTACTTTATTCAAAAGTATGTGGTGAAACACGATGACACCAAAGACCACGCTTATCAGAAGAAAGGCGCGTTGATGTCGGCGCAACAGGCGACATACTATAATGCGCTAAAATCAGCTGTGGGCAACCATGGGGAAGTGTTTGCTAAAGTCAGCATGTCGAACGTACTTGTTCCTGCTAAGACGAACAATAAGAAGAATTGGTTTATCGCCAACAACAAGATTTCACGTAGTTACTTCGACTTTGTTGTTTGCGACCCGCGAACGCTAGAGCCCCGCGTTATTATCGAACTTGATAACGGCAAAGAGCTCAATAAAGGGAAAGTCGATCGCGAAAAGCTACTAATTCACGTGTGTAAATCGGCAGGTTTACCTCTGATTGGTGCATCTATTAAACACAGCTACCAAGTGAGCCGTTTGAAGAGGTTACTGGCAGCACACATCGATTTAATCGAGCCATCAAAAGAAGTGCGATTTTGTAAGAAGTGTGGTAGCCCAATGATCATCAAACTGGCAAGCCAAGGCGATTACAAAGGCCGACGCTTCTTCACTTGTAGCCGCCAGCCAAACTGCACCTATACCGAAAACTACAACGTTGTATTCGATGTTGAAGAATAGTTGGTATCGATAGTAATGCATCCGGTTGGACTCCATTCAATCGCTTAGATACGAATAAGTTATACAAACTAAAAAGCCGAGCATTGATTATGCTCGGCTTTACTAATATTAAGTGGATTGGTTTAGACTAAAACGCGTAACGCATACCGAGCTGTAGCTCATCTTCGTCGTTATCGCCTTCCCCACCTTCGCCCTCGTCTAACATGTTAAACTTATAACTACCAAAGAAGGCCACATCGCCAATATAACGTGCGTATTCTAGACCGATAAAGTTAATGTCGTAATCTGCAATATCGTCAGCTTCAAAGTAGCTGTAGGTCAGGTTGACGGTGTTGGCACCAAACGAGTATCCCAAGTAAGCATCGGCAGAATCGTAGTCTGAATCTTTTACGCGTCGACCTGAAATACTACCAAATTGATAGAGTGCGGCGAACCAAACCCCCTGATCGTTGGTGTACTTAACCGCACCAATATAGGCATCAGAAGTTTCTGTATCTGTCCCAACGCCATAGGTTTCATCACTTGACGCATAACCGACGCCAATATCTAACCCAATCGAAGTGCTGCCGGCGACAACTGCACCGAAGCCGTCACTTTGTGCTGATTCACTATCTGAATTGAAATTGCCATCAATTTGAAAGGTGATGTTGTCGCTTGTCAGTTCATAACGTAAAACATTTTTTGCTCGATCAGCAGTCGACACCGTGTATTCATTGATATAGCCGCTGAAGGTTTCAGCCATATCCGTCCAATCGGTTAAGTAGGTAACGGCATTATTTTGGTGGCCATAATAGACGTTACCGTGATTGGTTTGAACACCCGTATATAAGAATCGAGTGTTAATGTCGATATCATCTGATGCGTCATCTTCAGACTCTGTTAGTTCGAATTCATATTTCCCAAAAAAGGAAACATCGTCCGACGCTTTTTGTGTGCCATCGACACTTAAGCGGACACGTGATCTATCACTATAGGTGCTATTACCAGTACTTTTATTCTCATCAGAGAAATTCCCTCGAACTTCTGCGCGGCCGCCGATATTGAATACTGTTTCATCTGTCTCATAAATGGTCGCTGCCGATACGGCAGATGTCGATAGTATGCTCACCACTGCAATGGCGATATGTGATTTTTTCATAATTTATTCCCTATTTTTCACACTTGTATTTATCGTAAACCATAAATTCACGTATAGTATTGAATTTAGATTATTGATTCCTACAGGTTATGAATATAGGCGCGCTTTACCATTATGCAAATTTCATTATGTATTACTGTGCTGTATGTATTCAAAATAGCTATGATGTGTGGGGTTGGGTTTTGAATTGCTTATAGATTGTTGCTCTTGAGGAAGATTAATTGTAGCTGATGTTTTTCGACTATAGAGTGCTATCGTATTTATGTATGTTGGTAATAACCCGGCCACTTTATATGAAAAATCCGAATTTAGTCATTGCGGCCTAGTAATTCGATGACGACGATTACAAAATCGTGGTGATTTTTATGAATGATGTATTTCAGTGAGTTACAAAGCCTCTGCGTGCCTTTCACTTATAATGATCAAAATACTACGGTAACCCAGTGGGCAAGCAAAATTTTTGACACTAAATATAGGCATTGATCTATACCTGTATGGTTACTGTAAAGGCCAAGAAAAACGGTATAGATAACAAAAATCCCAAATTGAACACATTAGGTTAGTTAATTGGTTGTCATCAAGGATTAGAATTTTTTCTAACTAAACTTTGTTTTTCAGCGGTTTGACGATAATCTGGGTGTAAAATCGACATGTTGTTATATCTTTGATTGCAAAGTGAGCAAACGAATCGCAAGATGCCAGTTAATACTTGCACCATCTGTTTATCATGGATATCATCGTTGGCGTTCTAAGGGAATGCGTCCGTAGCTCAGTTGGTTAGAGTACCGCCTTGACATGGCGGGGGTCGGTGATTCGAGTTCACTCGGACGCACCATTCCTTCTTTAGTTTTTATTGCATAACTATTGAGTTTGTCACAATGGTAGTAATAAGAAATTAGAACATCGCCCGCTTAGCTCAGTTGGTTAGAGTACTTGCATGACATGCAAGGTGTCACTGGTTCGAGTCCAGTAGCGGGCACCAAATTCGTTCTTTATGAACAAGCAAAAAAGCCCACCTAGTGTGGGCTTTTTTGTACCTCTCATATTTGCATAGTTATTCATTTCGTATCAGCCTCAATGGTTTTGTTTCAGCTGACTCTTGTCTGGTTAGGCACAATTAGTTCCTTTCGTGCCCATGCTGTGCCCACGTTCAATGGTTACGGTTAGTTTTACAAGAACGAAATAAGTTGCCAATAAGCCCTCAGACTTCAGCTTACTTTTGGACAATAACAAGTTAGGAGCAGTCATAAACTGCAGTCTCATTCGAAGCGATTAAAAAAGCACTTCTAAACGAGATGTTAGAAGTGCTAATTATTGAGTAAATTTAATAAACTTCTTATACCCAGACTTGATCAAATACTCGGTACATGTTGCCACCTAAGAACTTGCTGCAGTCTTCTTCTGAGTATCCATTTTCAAGCATGGTATCAATTAGAGCTGCAACAATTTGATATGGTGCTGGGGTAGGAAACCCTTTTGCTCCTACAGCGGCACTATAGCCACCATCAGGGAATACGTTCTGCCCCATTGGTGTTTGAATAATAGACGCTGTAAAATTGATGTTCGGGATATAGTCTGAACCGAAGCCAACGTGGTCTATACCGACTAAGTTGACCATATAATCAATATGTCGAAATAATTGTTCAGTCGTCAATATATCTGGGTTAGATGTATCCATAAAGGCAGCCACCATATTTATTGAGCAAACCCCACCGGTTGCCGCAACACCTTTAATCACAGCGTCAGAAAGGCTTCTCTGATAATCGGCAATGGCTTTCGCACCTGAATGCGAAGAAATGACAGGTTGGCTACTGCGTTCAATCGCATCTAAGGAGGTTCGTTCGCCAGTATGGCTTACATCAACAGGCATACCGTATCGGTTATAAGCGTCGACAAGTTTTTTTCCATATTCAGTTAGACCACGGTTCTCAATTTCGAAGCAGCCATCACCCACATCATTACGTTGATTATATGCCAATAAACAGTAACCATAGCCCATCTCACGCCATAGTCCTACGCGATCAACATCACCACCAAATATTTGAGTACCTTGGTGAGTGAAGTAAATACCCAATTTGTTTTGTTTTACCGCTTCATCAATATCTTTGGTAGTGCGGATCATCATATAGTCGTCTGGGCGTTCTTTCATTTTGCTTAGGTAGAACTGAGCGCCTTTCATAATGCCTTCAACCGAGGCATCTAACGAGTCTGCGGAAGGACATGCTGCTAGTACCTTGAATCCAGCGGCTTTGCACTTGTCCATTTCATCATGGAATTCTGGTGCTTCAGGTGAAGACCATTGAGAGGGCCAAAGACCGGAAAAAAGGCTGTCAATAGCCATAGAATCTCGAACAATTTTTTTTGCACGTTCAGATGCAGGATATTTGTGTGTTCGTTGAGGGATTTTTGAATAATCTTTTATTTCAAATTCTGGTAATTTTGGTGCACCTGACTTTGTCGCTTTATCATTACTTGGTTCGATTTCAGATTTGTTGTCCATATTTGAAATTTTCCTTAACAGTGTTAGCTTCTATAAAATATAAATATGTTGGAAGTTTGGAAGTAAAGATAGGTACGGATTTATATCAAACGGAGTGTTAAGCCCTTTGTACGCACCTTTTTATGCACCTTTTTTATAAATAAACTACGCCCAATGACATGATAAAAACGTGATTTATGTCGAATATTTTTGGCAAATCTATCTAAATGTTACCTCAATTAGAAAATTCATTTAAAAGTATTATATGTGACACTTTAAGAAATTATCGAAGAGGTGAGATAAAAAAGCGATACCTGAGTATCGCTTTCTATAGTCTGATTTATCATTGATTAGGTGAATTAACGTCGAATGGCTTCGCCTGCTTTAACGTCTGTATCTAGTTGTGTGTTGTTGACAACGATTTTGCCGTTAACCAATAACCAATGTACGCCTACGGCTGGGTGGTTAGGATCTTGGTAGGTGCCCACATCAGCGATAGTTTCTGGGTCGAATACCACGATATCTGCGTCCATATTAGTTTGGATTCGTCCTTTATTTTTCATTTGAGGGACAAAATCTTCTATTAATTGAGCTGGCATCAGTGTCATTTTACGTAGTGCTTCCGTCATCGTTAACAAGCCGCGCTCACGAACATAGACTCTGAGTACTTTAGCAAAGGTGCCATTTGATCTAGGATGAGAGAATAGATCTTTTGGTAATGGCCACTCGTCACCTGCATAATTTTCAATGTGGCCGTCTTCGTCCATATGCATCCAGAACATTTCGTCAGATTCAATCAACACATTAGGATTTAGAATCGAAGCGTCTAATAGAGCAAGATCTTTTGGGTTTTGCTCGTCTAGGAAGTGCCAGACAATAAAGGTACCAGGTTTATTTTCTTGGTAGTCTTTCAACTGTTCTTCTGTCATACGTTCTTTACCTAGCTGAAAGTTTTCAGCGGTTGAACCCATACGTTCCCGCCAGCCTTCACCAGAAAACATGGCTGCGCCAACGACAGTACTTGCTGCGCCCCAAGGGTAAGCGCCCACAGTAACATTGATTCCTTGTTCTTGAGCCTTATTGACCATAGGTAAGATGGTTTCGATATCTTTTAATGAAGTACTGTTAATATGACAAAAGTGCATATGAGCGCCAGTGATAGCGGCATTGCCCACTAATTCTTTAACGGCTTCAAACGAGCTTTGTGGCTCGGCATTGCTGGCATAGCGAACGTGAGTATAGGTTGCTACGTCTCTTTCTGCGGCTAATTCAGCCAATGCATAATATTCTTTTTGACCATGGCCCGGTGCATAGCCAGCGTTAATCCCGATACCTAGGCCACCTTCATCAAGGCCTTGCTCAATCAGCTTGATGATTTTACTTTCTTGCTCAGGTGTTGCTATATCCATCTTCCAATCATTACGTGATTGAGCTTTTTGGAAATAGCCAACGGTCGCTTCGGGTTCCGTCTCACTAAATGTAGCAATACGAGCGTAAGTCCAACCAGCTGCTGCACCATAGTTTAATGGTAAGCCTTTTTCAGCTTGTCCTGCATACCAGTCACTGATAGGTAGAACACCAGATTCGAGTTCCAGCATAGTGGTAACGCCTTGCATCGCCTGCATTCTGTAGTCACCAATGTTTTGACCATGAGCGTGGACGTCGATGAATCCAGGGGCAACAACTTTACCTGTAGCGTCAATAGTTTTATCCCCAGAAATACTATCGGTCGTTATTGCTGTGATCTTATTATCTTTGATCCCGACATTAACAACAGAATCGAAATTTGTTTCAGGGTCGATAACTCTGCCGTTCAAAATTACAACATCATAATTAGCGGCGATAACAAGTGGTGACATAAGGCCAAAGCCGACGATCGTAGCCTTTTTAATGAATGATTCTAGTGGTTTCATAATTTTATCCCGTGTGTGTGAGATGAACTATAAGTGTTACGTGTCAAAAATCTTAGACCAATAATTTCACGCTATCTACCTGATCCTCATCTTTGCTCATTGATAAGACAAATCTAACGTGACAAGAGAAAGTGACTCAAAAACAATCACTTTTACGCTCATCTCACCCACAGCTATTGACTTTGCCGCTCCAGAGCTGCCCTTCTCTATAAAGGCAACTTTGACAAAATAATCCTTCATAGCTAAACGTTTATGTACCAACGTTTTCGTCAGGGAAAAAAAATGCCAAACCTTAAATTACGAAGTTTAAGCGCGATATTCTTCTTTGCTGTCACTCTTCCCATCGTAGTGTTAGCCGACGAGGGGCAAGATGTAGAGGAGGTAGCTAAAGAGCTAGCCAACCCAAACACAACGCTTGGCTCGATGTCCTTTAACTTGGATTGGACGAACTATCAAGGCGACTTAAATTCAGCGAACAGTCAGAACGGGTATCGCTTGAGCTTTCAACCTGTTCTCCCTGTGCCAATTGCAGAGCGAACCAACTTATTTATCAGACCAAATATACCTTTAATATTTGACCAACCCTATTACAAGGGCGATAGATTTGAAAATTCAGATGCAGGTCTCGGTGATATCGGCTTTGATGTGGCCGTTGGTCATACCTTTGAGAGCGGCATGATTGTCGTGGGGGGGATAGTGGGTACACTGCCCACCGCAACAAGCGATGAACTGGGTAACGATCAATTCTTACTCGGTCCAGAGTTTGCCTTAGCCTACGTACAAAGCTGGGGGGTTATCGGGGCGTTAATTACCCATCAATGGAACGCTGGCGGAAGCAATGACGCCGACGCGAGTATTACTGGTGGACAGTACTTCTATACCGCGAATCTAGACGATGGATGGCAAATTCAAGCGCAACCAACTTGGAGCTATAATCACGAAGCGAGCAGTGGAAATAAATTGTCATTCCCTATTGGTATTGGGTTCGCTAAGACGACTCTCATTGGTGGCAAACCCATCAAGTTTGGTCTTCAATACTGGAACTACATTGAAAGCCCTGACGCGTTTGGGATAGAGCATCAACTTCGACTGGTCATCACACCTGTTGTTGCTCTTCCTTGGTGATAACAGGTCGCAGGATAAAATTAGACATAAAAAAACCGCAGCGAACTGCTGCGGTCTTAAATTTGGCGGTGAGTGAGGAATCCGACTTATTTATTTAAGATGCTGATATATATCCATAAAAAAACTCGCAAAGAGAGCGGTAATACTTATGGTAGTACTTTTAACCAAGCGGTGTTTTTCAAGGTAGTTGTCATCATTTGCTTACTTATTAAGCAGCTTCTCTTTCTGGATTTAGGTGAACGTCACCAACAGGTTCACAGTTTCTGATATCACCAGGCCAGCGTTCAGGGTTTAGCTCTTTTGCAGCGAGTAGTACCTCCGCTCGGCGCTTCAAGATCTCTTTATCTTTTCCATTGTGACGCTCTGAAGGCGTGACATAATTCAGCTTACTGTGCTTGTGCTCCGTGTTGTACCAGCGTACGAAGGCTTCAACCCAACTTCGACTATTGTCGATTGTTTCAAAGCCCTTTGTTGGCCAGCTTGGCATGTACTTTACCGTGCGGAACAATGACTCAACATACGGGTTATCATCACTGACTTTTGGGCGACTATACGATGAAGTAATACCTAACTCTTCCATTTTTGCTTTGAACGTCAACGACTTCATCGGCGCACCATTATCTGAGTGAAGAACCAGTGCTTGATTGAAGCACTGCTCTCGCATCAACGTTCGTTGCAGAAGTTGTGACGCTAGCTCACCGCATTCATGCTCATACACTTCATAACCAACAATTTTTCGACTGTAGATGTCCTCAATGACATACAGGTAATAGTGTTGGCCTCGAACTTTTGAAGGTAAGTAATTGATATCCCACGTATAGACTTGGTTTGAGTCCGTCGCTGTGTAACTGGTTGGCTTCGCTTGCTTCTGTCTGCTCCGCTGACGACCTCGCTTGTGAAGTTGCCCCTGCGTACTCAGTACTCGATAGTAGCTCGACTCAGAGGCGATATACTCACCTCTATCAAGCAGTGTCGGGACGATTTGAGTTGGAGGCAAGCTTGCGAACTCAGAGCGGTTACACACCTCGACAATCGCATCACGCTCTTCCTGAGACAGCTTGTTAGCAGGCTCAGGTCTGATGCATATTGGCCTTTTGTCAGCTTGAACTTCTCCTTGCTGATACCAGCGACGATAGGTTCTCAAGTCAATTTGAACTTCATGGCAAGCTAGCTGTAAACGGCATCCGCATTGCTTCGCTTCAAGGATTAGAGTCACTATGGTCTGCCTTTCATCGGTTGAGGTTAGTCGTCCTCTGGCTCTTCCCCGTAAAAGGCTCTCAGCTTTTTTCTTAGTACCAAGAGGGCGGCCGTTTCAGCGAGTGCTTTTTCTTTGAGTCGTAAATCTTTCTTCAAATCTTTGATTTCAAGTTTGTCAGCTTTAGCCTGCTTCTTTGCTTCAGCTTCCTGCTCTTTACTCGACTTAAACCCTTGCTTACATTCGCTGCGCCAACTTTGGATTTGTTCAGGGAAAAGACCTTTTTCACGACAATATTGGCTGAGTTCACTTTCGGTCATCGAGTAAGTCTCGGCAACAATGGCGAGTTTAGTTTGAGCAGACCACTGCTCTGATGAAGTGTTGCTATTTGGCACGGCGGCTCCTGAACCTCTGAGTTGCTGGCGCCAATGATACAGGGTCGCAGTGCTAATTCCTTCCTCTTCCGACACTTCTTTCACTGGCATCGAATAGGGAGGTAATAGCTTCTTCAAGATAGCTTCTTTTCTTTCTACTGAGATACGAGACACAATTACTCTTTATCGCCCAAACTGGTTAAATTTTAACAGTGACAACTACCCTGCCAGATAGGGAGCCTGTCTTATCCCAGTACAGTACCTTGATCTTATCGCGCTGTTTATTGGTAAATAGGAACAGCGCACCGCTGCCAAGAGGCAAGTCAGTATCATTTTCGATAATCGCTGCGAGACCATTGATGGACTTTCTAAAATCGACGCTTTCACGATAAAGGTAAATGTTTGGAGCGCTGAGCATACCTTTCATGACAACGCTCCAATGAGTTCAGCAAGATAGGTGGCTGGCGTACCTTGAGGAATGCTCAGCTCCACATCATTGATGAGAAGTGTCATGTTAGCCGTAGCTATCTGGGCCTGATACTTGGTTGTCTTTTCAACGATTTCAGCTTTAATAAATCCGACAGATTCCGATGGGGTTGCTGTTTGGAGTTGACGCCGTTTGGCAAAGAACGTGGATAAACTCAGTCCATGCTCTTCACAAAAAGCGCGTTGGGTAACACTGCTGCTTTCATATTGTTCAAACAGTGTTTGCCATTCTAGGTTGGTGCGTCGTTTTACCATTTCAACTCTCCTTTGGGTTGGAGAGATGATCTTATTCTTCGTGCTGGTTAATTAGAATGCGGGGTTCGTGACACGCTTACATTTATCATAATAGGAATATTGAACGCCGATTTTTTTAGGTTTGATTGTTTTCGCTTAATAGAATGTCCAGTTTAAATTGTGCCGATCATAAGTTAGCCTCACGGAATAAAATCCGTAAGTAACGAGTTCTTCTTAGCCAAAACGGTTTTCACAAGCTTATGAAGCTTATTCGTATGTCCCTTTCTAATATTATGCTTCTCAACGAAATGACTTAAATTGAGAGGCCTATCATGTGCAAACTATCTAGCTACAGCAAATACCAAAAGCGTGTAATCAAGTTCTTAAATGACCAACTTGGTACCGATACGCCTTTCACTTATGAAAGAACCCAAACAAATCACTTAAAAGTACTTATTGATGGTGTGCCTAAGCCTATTTTTACTGGGTCGACGCCATCTGATTTTAAATCCATTAATAATTTCATGGCTGAAGTAAAGCGTGAAATTAGAGCGAGTAAAGTTGAAGAGGATGATTGCAAACCGACTCCTCAATTACCAAATCCGATAGTGGTATCTAACGATAAGCTAATACAGGGGTGCATCAAATCGCTGCGCACACGCTTGCCTGTTTTGAAGTCTCAAGAAGAAACTCGTGTTTTAGAGACTCATGAGTTAGAGGATATCAACTCGAATCGCTTAGATGCGGTAAAACATTCTATCTCATTCGCACTACAGGCTCGTAAAGACGGTGTTTACATAAAGCGAAATGAAATGAAAGAGCTTGAGCAAGCAATTCTAAAGCATTTAAATTTCATGCTGCCAACAATGGCTTATTACGCTGAACTTCTCGTTAATAAAAACAAGTGTAACCAGAAGAGTCTTGAACCTTTACCTGCAGAAACCGTGATGAACGAGTCTGATGTTCGAGAGTTTCGAGCTACGACTGTCGTGAGCATAGATTCTCCGTCGAGAGAGAGGGAGAAAGAAGAAAGCCTAACCACTTCTAAAGAAGCAAAAAAGCAGAACATTGCTCATTCAGCTAAACAAACCAAAGATTCCGCCTTAGAGTTGATGACAATGTCAGCGGATAATCGAGTGAGTTTGCTACGAAATCTGACCAAAGCGCAGGCACTAACACTCATTGATGACTTAAACTATGCGTTAGCTTTGAACCGCGAACAAGATATTGAAGCCGTTGTTGAGTTAATCCGTGAAAAAGACCTGCCTTTAGAAGCCATCATTTCTCGTTTAGAGGCCGCTTAAGGTGAAAAAAATTAACCCGCTATCGTTTAACAGTTTGGTGTTTGAATAATATGAAAACTTCTTTAGCAACTATACCTACTAGTTCAATAGGATATAACTTTGATATCGTTATTTGTCATTGGAGCGATCGCTTAACGGCTTATCGCAACTATCCAGATGGTAGACAAGATATGATTGAGGGAGGTATTGGTATTGGCCTAGATTTTATCTGTAATGAGGCGACCAGAGATGGGTGGTTATCTGCCATTCCTAAACCGTTGTTAGCTCAGAGTGAAATTTTTCCAGATCACCAGTACCAAATGCTCTGGCTTGCAGCTAATAGTGTCAACGCTAGAGAGATACTAAATGTCCGACCGATTATTCTAGCGATGCTCTGTGAGCATTACCCTGTTGATAATGAACAGGCTCTAGGACTAGCAAATCAGGGACAAAGAAAGATCCTAGAGCAACTTGGACTGGCAGGCACCAAGTCTGCGTTAAGATTTATCGATAAGTTAGATTTGACGTATGAACGTGCGGGGGAAATCTTCCACGTGATGAAGCTCCTTGATGCCAGAACTTGCCATTATAAGAGGTTCAGTCATTACAAAAAAATCAACTTCTCTAGCTTATCATTAGACAATACACATCCATTTCTGACAGGTACACGTCTAGGTCAATCATTGGAGAACACCGGCTACACAACGCGACTAAAACTAACGTTATGCATCGAAGATTCATTGCGACTTGGTCAAGCGTTGGGAGTACAAGAGCCAATGCAAAACATTGTTCGCCTTGAAAACAATGAGGCTTTGGTTGCGTTGCATGATGATTGGGTGCAAAGACATAACTTAGCTCGAACACAGTCTATGAGGCCCATTGACGCCAATATACCCTATATGCGCTACCTTTGTAAGACAGACAAGATAGAGCAGATCCAAGATTATGATGACCTATGCAAGGAAGGCGCTGAGATGCGCCATTGTATCGCTGTTTATCATAACCGTATTGCTCAAGGTCGGTATGCTGTATTTAGACTTTTTCAACCTGAGCGAATGACCATTGGGGTTAGTATTCTTCCCGGCAAATCATTTCCCTTTGAAATCGATCAAATTGCTGGCGCTCGAAATAAACTAGCAACCGAAAGTACCCGTAAAGTTATATTTGATTGGCTTGAATCAGCAAGAAAAGCCAAGATAAATTGATTGTTTTTTGTAAGCTTACCAATATCCCACACATTTTATTTTAGGTAAACGGGTCACATAATCAAAACGTAATATCGTATATCGTAGCAGTCCAATAAATCGTGACAAGGAACCTTCATGAATCTTATGCAGCAGTACCGATATAAACGCTACATAGCGAGGAGTCACGAGTTGGCAATATTGCGAGGATAAAATCGCCCAATAGCCAGCGGGCGATTCAATAACCCACTCACCATTCGATAATCATCAATAAACAGCGTCAGCAGTAGGAGCACTCCTTGGCCTTAATTGAAAGCAAATATATTACCACTCTGTTCAGTGAATTAAACCAATACGGCCTGCGTGGTAACAGCGCATTATGGTCCATCTTACCCGTCGAGTTAATCGCCAATAGCGACCGCTACACCACCGTAGGCTTACTTAAATGGGTGGATGATTACGTTGTGACACTACTTGAGCAAGCAAGGCTTGCATCGAGTGAAGCAGGACTAGTCGGATGGCGAGCAAACGACAGCAATGACATCTATATCGAGTCTCTTAATCAAGGTGGTATGTCGGGTGGGCTACTTGATATACGTTATTGGCAAGAGGTGATGCGGCCAATGCTTGAGCAGCGCTGTCTGCAGCTAGAGCAAGGGTTACAGTTTAAGCAACAGCATCATTTGGAAAGCGTGTTTTTTATTGGCGATCTTCATGCTCAGCAAGATAAATTAACCACTTTGCTCGACACCCAAGGGCTACCAGAACAGAGTGATGACTCTAATACCACCATTGTCTTCATTGGGGATTTAGTTGATAACAGCCCAAATTCAGCAACCGATCATATCGCGACGCTGAATACGGTTAAAAACTTAGTCGACAATAAACAAGCGCTTTGCTTACTAGGCAACCACGAGTTTAATGCGGTGGGTTGGTACCTAAAGGGCGCTGACGGAAAGCACCTTCGCGATCGCAGTAAAGCAGGCAATCAAAAACAACACGCGCATTTTCTCGCGCAGGTTGGTGAAGACTCGCCATTACATCAACATTGGGTCGAGTGGTTTATGACCCTGCCTTTGTATCTTAATTGTGGCGATATTCGTGCTATTCATGCCTGCTGGCACGAAGAGAGCATCGCACGCTTAGAGCAGTACCTTAATCCAGACCGTTCACTAAAATCAGAACATTGGGAAGAGGCTTTTAATCGTAATCACGAACTGTTTGGTCTAATTGAAACTCTGCTTAAAGGGCCAGAAGCACATTTGCCACAAGGCATTAGCTTTGCAGATAAGAATGGCATTGAGCGTAACGACATTCGTGTTGCTTGGTGGAAAGACGAGTACGCAGTAGATAGCTATCGAGAATTGGCGGTGGTTCCAGCTGCTCAAAAAACATCCATCCCCGATACGCCCGTTGAGTGTGGTGCAATGGCTTACAACACGCCACCTTTGTTTCCTGTCATCGTCGGCCACTACACACTCCCCCTGACACCGTTTCCGCAACCTGTGAGCGAGAGTGTCGTGTGCGTTGATTATAACGCCGCGAAGGAAGAGAACCCATTGGTGGGCTATCACGCTTATCTGCCCGGTTGGGACGAGTCACCCAACGAGTTAATCGGATCGCATGGCTTTGCGTATGCGAATGAACTGAACTGTGCTGAGGTGGTTAGCAACGGTATTACTCAACTGCTAAACGCGATGTTAGCCACGCTACCGGCAGCAAAAGCTGACAATGGCTTTTCTCAAACAGTGAGTGAAGTGCTGCTAACCGAATGGGACCCAATTGGGGTTTATGACCCTGATGAGGTGGATGAAGATTTGGCGGATGAGTATTCGCAATACGAGCCTGATGTTAATCGGTTGGCACAAACAGGCAATCTTCAGCAACTCGCGGCTTATTTACTGTTAACTGAGCAGCATGTTATTGGTGTTGAGCGAGAAGATGGCGCAGATTACTGCACAAAAACAGCGTACAAATTGGTAGAAAAATGGTCAGAGCTATTATCACAACAAAGTGAAGGCGATTTTGATAGTTTGTTCTGATAATTATTCGATATTTTTACAGTTACTCCAAACCGATGAGTTCTAAATGACTAAATATACAAGAAAAGCCAGTAAACATGGCCAGAAACCAACCTACACATTTACCGAAGTTAATAATCGAACGCTCAACGTGGTTAGAGACAATGCTGGTGATCTGTTTGAGTACAATTTTTCTATTGGGCACAAATTTGAAACGTACGCTGGTACACCAGTAGAAATGATTGGTCTTAACCCTAATGGGGGGAACCCAGATTCAGGCTACTACATCATTGTGCGAGAAATTACACCGGAAGGTTTAGGTAAGTTAACAGATGTCAGCGCACAGAATCAGGTTGATAAAATTTATTGGGGTCTTAAACAAGCTGATGATTCTTCGATCAGTGGTGAAATCAATACACAAGAGCCACAGGAGTATGTTGAAGGAGCTGTTAAACAAGTCACTGTTAATAAATATGAAAGGGATCCAAAGGCAAGAAAAGCATGTATCGAATATTACGGTACAAGATGCCAGATTTGCAGTTTCGACTTTGCGAAAAAGTACGGACCTCATGGGTCGGGGTTCATTGAAGTTCATCATATCAAACCCCTTAATACCATCGCTAAAAGCTACAAGGTAGATCCAGTTAAAGACTTAATCCCAGTCTGTTCAAACTGCCATTCAATTTTACATCGAGGAACAAATCCTCTGAGTGTTGACGGCTTACGCTCAATTCTGAATTAAGGGAGTAAAATGATGGAAAATGAAATAGTTCAACGAATTATCGCACATTTTAACAATGACGAATGTCTCGTTACAGGTAAGAAAAGCTATGAAGCGACCCTAAGAGGCAAGACTATCATTGTGAAGTGCAATGGCTGCATTGAAGAAAATATTAAAGTGCTAGATGATGGTTCTATTAGACACAAAGAGATGACATTTAATAGCTTCGTTGAATGGCTATATTGGTATGAGATGTAAGCTTATAAGTCGCTATCATTTACGCGCTTCAATTAGAATACCTCTCGTCAATGAAAGGTATCTATCATGTACAAACAATCAGGCTTTGCTCTATTTAAGAGCATAACCTTGATGTCGTGGTGATCCCCACTCGTGTAAAGACTTACAAATAACTGGCACTATTTCCGACTTTTGCTGCA